>JASHUD010000205.1 GCA_030040215.1 Methylovirgula sp. | reverse complement strand
TGGTCGATTGCGGCCTGACGTTCGCCGAGCCGGAGCGCGCCGGCATAGAAATCATCATTCCCGACGTGCAATTCGTCGAAAAGATCAAGCGCGATCTCGTCGGGCTGGTCATCACGCACGGGCACGAAGATCATATCGGCGCGCTTGTCGATATCGGGCCGAAACTCGAATGCCCGATCTACGCGACGCCGTTCGCCAGCGGCCTATTCGCCATGCGCATGGCGGAAGCGGCGTTAGCCGAGCTGCAGATCAACACCGTGTTGCAAGGGTCACGTCTTGCGCTCGATCCTTTCGACGTCGAGTTCATTCCCGTCGCGCACTCGATTCCGGAAAGCTGCGCGCTGGCGATCCGTACGAGTTGCGGCACGGTCCTGCATAGCGGCGACTGGAAGCTCGATCCCGATCCGGGGCTGGGCAAGCCGACAGACAGCAGGAGGCTGATCGAAATCGGCAACGAAGGCGTGCTCGCGTTGGTTTGCGACTCCACCAATATTCTGCGCGACGGCGTCAGCCCTTCGGAAAGCGAAGTCGCAGCGACATTGCGCGAGATTGTCGCGGCGGCGCGCGGACGCGTGATCGTCACGACGTTTGCCTCGAACGTGGCGCGCATTCGCGCCGTCGGTCTGGCGGCGAAAGCAGCGGGGCGCAAGGTAGTTCTCGTCGGACGGGCGATGGAGCGGGCCGTGGCGGTCGCCCGCGACGGCGGCTATCTCGAAGGAGTCGAGGAGTTCTTGCCGGCGGATGCTTATTCGTCACTCGACCGCGACGAGGTCGTCCTTTTGGCGACCGGCAGCCAAGGCGAGCGGCGTGCCGCCATGGCGCGCATTTCGGAGGACGATCATCAGCTGGTGCGGCTGGCGCCGGGCGACACGGTCATCTTTTCGTCGCGAACCATCCCCGGCAATGAGCGCGAGGTGCAGCGCATCGTCAACAATCTCGTCCGACAAGGCGCCGAGGTCATTACCGATCGCACGGCGCTGGTCCATGCCTCCGGCCATCCGCGCCGCGGCGAGGTCGCCAAGTTCTACGAGTGGATCCGGCCGCGGATCGCAATTCCGGCGCATGGCGAGGAACTGCACCTTGCCGAGCATGCGCGGTTCGCGGCGCAATGCGGGGTCCCGCACGTCGTGAAGGCGCGCGACGGCGACGTGGTACTACTGGCGCCGGACGGACCGGCGATCATCGACGAAGTGCCGCATGGCCGACTTTGCCGGGACGGCAACGCCCTCTTGCGCCTCGACGACGAAGCCATAGAGACGCGCCAGAGATTGGCGTTCGCAGGCGTCGTGACGATCGCGCTTGCCGTAGACGGAAAAGGCGATATGGCCGGCGTTCCCGACGTCGTGCTGGCGGGCCTGCCCGCGAAAACCCGCGCCGGCCTGGCGCTCGACGCGATTGTCGACGCGGCGCTCTTCGAGACGTTCGATGCTTTGCCGCGCCCGCAGCGGCGCGACGCCGATCTCGTCTCGGCCGCGATCGAAAAGGCAGTGCGCGCCGCGGTCGCCGCCGCCTGGGGCAAGAAGCCGATCGTGCACGTCCTCGTCGTCGAAGTGTAACGTCATTGCTTGGCGTGCAATGACGGCAGCCGCCTACGCCACGTCGGCGTGTTTCTTCGCGCTCTGCACATGCTCGGGGAGCGAGATGATCCGCGCTCCTCTCTCCGAGGTGAAGAACTCCCAAAGCCAGGTCAAAGCGACGATCACCCGGTTGCGGATCCCGATCAGGAAATAAATGTGGGCGATGCCCCAGAACAGCCAGCCGATGAAACCGGTGAGCGTGAGGTGATCCAAGTTCAGTTTGACGACCGCGGCGTGCCGGCCGATCGTCGCGAGGTCGCCTTGGTGATGATAGACAAACGGGCCTGGACGCGGCGTGCCCCTGATGTCTCCCGCGATGAGCTTGCCGACGTAGGCGCCCATTTACTTGGCGGCAGGCGCAATGCCGGGGACCTGCTCGCCCTTGTCGTAGAAGACCGCGGCCGTGTCGCCGATCGCGAAGATTTCCGGATGGTCGGGAACGGAGAGATCGGGCTTGACTTGCACGCGCCCGGCTTTGTCGTGCGGCGCGCCGACCCATTCGGCCGCCGGCGAAGCGATGACGCCCGCCGCCCAGATGATCGTTCCCGCCTCGATCCGCTCGCCGCCGATCACGACGCCTTGTTCATCGACGTTGGTGACGGGCGACGAAGTCCAGACTTCGACGCCCATCTTCTCCAGAGTCTTCTTCGCGTATTCGGAGAGATGCTCGGGAAAGGACGGCAGGATGCGCGGCCCCGCTTCGATCAGGATGATGCGCGCCGAACGCGGATCGATCGTGCAAAATTCCCGCGGCAAGGTTTGCAACGCCACCTCCGCAATCGCACCGGACATTTCGACGCCCGTCGGGCCGCCCCCGATGATCACGAAGGTCAGAAGCGCGCGCTGTTTGGCGGTGTCGAAGGTCAGTTCCGCATGCTCGAAAGCGAGCAGCATGCGTCCGCGGATCGCAGTCGCATCCTCGATGTCCTTGAGGCCGGGCGCGTAAGGCGCCCAATTGTCGTGGCCGAAATAGTAATGCGTCGAACCGCTCGCGAGGACGAGGTAGTCGTAGGGAAGCGTCACCGAATCGGTGTGGACTAGGCGCTCAGCGGTATCGACGCCGGTGACCTCCGCCATCAGGATTCGCATATTGTGCTGGCCGCGCAAAATGCCGCGGATCGGCCAAGCGATATCGGCCGGCGAGATGACTGCCGTTGCCACTTGGTAGAGCAGGGGCTGGAAACAATGATGGTTTTGCCGATCGACCAGCGTGACCTCGGTCGGCAGGCCCTTCAGGAGGCGCGCCGCCGCCAAGCCGCCAAAGCCGCCGCCGACGATGACGACGCGTTTGCCCTGCGGGTAGTGTTCCAAGGCTCACCTTCCGTGCAGCGAGATTGGCCGGGCTGGCCTTCTAATACGGATCGCAGCCGCGTGGAATCGCGCCCCTGCCGCAGGCGTAAATGCCGCAGCGCACAATGAGATAGGATTCGATACCCGAAATTCAATGAAAGGGCTGCCGCTGGCGGCGGCGGCAAACTACCGCCGCACAAGTTCCCGCGTTGGGGAACGGTAATCCCGATAACAGGCGATCCAAATGAGATGCCGCTCCACAGATGTGAGGTGGAGGCGCTTCGACCAGTAATTTTGCTCGACCGTGCTCAAGCCCCGCACGTCTTCGCAAGTAAATGCATGGGCAGGCATTGATATCGAGAGCGCGCCCAAGGTCAAGATCAGGAGCGCCGTTAACTTTCTTGAGCAGAAGGGCATTCTCAGGATAGGAGCAAAGCGCATGTAATCTCCTCAACACTAAAATGAGGCGCGACATGCGCGCGATTCATCTCAGAATGGATGGGATATGCCCACGCATCTATGGAGAAAGTGGCGGTATTTTGACGTTTGAAAAGGGAACGGGTTCCGCTTCGCCTGCCTTTTGGCTCGGAGAAGCGCCCTGTCAGGCCTGCCGGCAATGGTGGGCGCGACAGGGATTGAACCTGTGACCCCTCCCGTGTGAAGGGAGTGCTCTCCCGCTGAGCTACGCGCCCGAATGTTCGCGGAAAATGAACGTTGCGCCGCAAGCCGCGCCCCGGTTTACGAAAGCCGCGCGGCGAGTCAAGGCGCCGGGCGGGCTCTTGGACGGTCGCCCTCTCT
>JASHUD010000027.1 GCA_030040215.1 Methylovirgula sp. | reverse complement strand
CACGGCGATTCTCAAGGCGGGCAGGGCGAGCGTACACGCCGGCGGCGGCATCACCTGTCTCTCCGATTGGGCGGAGGAGTATGCCGAGACAGAAGCCAAGGCGCAGCGCCTTTTCGACGCCTTTGCCGGCGTCGAAGATTTGGAAGAAGTGCCGCAATGAACGGACCGATTCTTGTCATCGACAACTACGATTCCTTCGTCTTCAACGTCGCGCGCTATTTCGAGGAGCTCGGACGCAAGGTGATCGTGCGCCGCAACGACGCAATCGACATCGCTGAGATCATGGCGAGCGCGCCGGCGGCGATCGTCATCTCGCCCGGACCCGGCACGCCGTACGATGCGGGCATTTCGCTCCCCGTCGTGAAAAAGCTTTCCGGCGAAGTGCCGATTCTCGGCATTTGTCTCGGCCACCAATGCATCGGCGCGGCGTTCGGTGCGCCGGTCACTCCCGCCAAACGCCCGCTCTACGGCCGTACCTCGCGCGTCGCGCACGATGGGCGGAACTTGTTCGAAGGCTTGCCGCAGCCGCTGACGGTGGCGCGCTATCATTCGCTCATCGTTGAGCGCACATCGGCGCTCGAAGCGGCGGCTTCGATCGACGCGGTTTCGGAGGAGGGCGAGATCATGGCGTTGACGCACCGCTCGCATCCGACCTACGGCGTGCAGTTTCATCCCGAATCGATCCTCACCGAAAAGGGCCACGCTCTTTTCGGCAATTTCCTGCGTCTCGCGGTCGAAAGGGAACCCCGTGTACTGGTATGACGGGGCGCTTCAGAAAACGCCGATCGCGGCGTTCGATTTGACGGATCGCGGCCTCACGCTCGGCGACGGCATCTTCGACACCGCGTCCGCCCATAACGGTCGCCTCTTTCTGCGCGAGGCGCATTTGGAGCGGTTCGCGGCGGCGGCCGAAGCGCTCGACATCCCCTTTCCCGGCAAGCAGGCGAGCGAAGCGCTCGACGCGCTTGCGGCGGCGGTCGGCGACGGCGTGGTGCGTCTGACGCTGACGCGCGGCGGCGGTGCGCGCGGCCTCGCTCCGCCAAAGGGTCCGAAGCCCTTGCTCTTCGGCGCGGCTGCGCCGCCGCCGCCGCCTTTTCCAGTTCTGTCGCTCGCCGCGACCGCCATCCGCCGCAACGAGACTTCGCCCGCCGCGCGCGTCAAAGTGCTGCCCTATCTCGACGCGATCCTCGGGTTCGAAGAAGCGCGCGCCAAAGGCGCCGATGAGGCGTTGTTCCTGAACACGCAGGGCCGCGTGGCGTGCCTCGCGAGCGCCAATCTTTTTGCAGTGTTCGGGGGGCAGCTTGCGACCCCCCCGCTCAGCGACGGCGTCCTTGCCGGAACGGTTCGCGCCTTTGTCCTCGGCAAAGCGGCAGACTTGGGGTTGAAGGCCATCGAGCGTTCATTGGATTTCAGCGACTTGCTGCGTGCCGATGCACTTTTCGCGACGAGCAGCCTCAAATTAGTCGCTCCCTGCCGAAGTTTGGAGGCGGCGTCCTTTGCCTCGGTCGAAAACGAAGTGGTGCTACGTTTGCAAGCCGCGCTCCGCGACGCGGTTGCGGCGGCATGCGGAAGACTTTGAACCGGATTCAGGAAAGATAAATGCGGATCGCCCGGCGACCGGCTTTTCAAGAGAACGTCCGCGGACGATAATGGCCGCTGCCCGAACCCCAGCCCCCAGCATGTTGCGTCTTGCCATTCTGCGTCATGCCGAGGCCGTCCCGCTCGCCCAGGGCGGCGACGCCGACCGGGAACTGAGCCCTTCGGGACGCGATCTCGCCGAGCGCATGGGCCGTTACCTTCGTAAGCTTGGGCTGAAACCCGATCTCACCCTCGTCTCGCCGTCGAAGCGCACCCGGCAGACTTTCGAGGCTTTGGAGCGCGGCGCCGGAGAAAAGTTCGCGGTCGAGTATGTGCAGGGCCTTTACCACGCCACGCTTCCGGTCCTCGAGAAACTGCTTGCCGAGACTCCGAAGGAAACCAGGTTTCTGTTGATCATCGGTCACAATCCCGGTCTTGCCGAATTCGCCAACGCGCTCGCCGGCGACGGCAAGAAGACCGAGCTGGCGCGAATGCGTGCGCATTTCCCGACGCCCTGCTTGGCGATCATCGATTTTGACGCCAACAGCTGGAAGAAGGCGGAGCGCGGCGAAGGGAAACTCGAATATTTCATTACCCGCGGCGCGCTCGCCAAATAGAAGCCAAGAGCCTTTGCCATCCTTTTCCGATCTTCTATCCGAGGCCGGCATCGCGGCGCGCAATCTCGCCGATCTCATTTCCGGACGGACGCTGCGGCTTGGCGTCACCGGACTTGCGGGCGCCGGCAAGACGATCTTCGTTACCGCCCTCGTGCAGCACCTGACGCTCGCAGCGCGGCTCGCGGCGCTCGGCGACAAAAACTTGCTGCCGGTATTTCGCGTTCATGCCGAAGGCCGGCTCATGGACGGTCGGCTTGAACCGCAGCCTGACGACGCCGTGCCGCGCTTTGCCTACGAACGGCATCTCGACGCGCTGACGGGGCCGCAAGGTCACAGCGAGGATCGAGCCTGGCCGCAATCGACGAAACGCATTTCGGAATTGCGCGTGGCGATCGAGTTCGAGCGCAGCGCCGGCCTTGGGCGACGCAGCGCCGCGGAGCTCTCGATCGACATCGTCGATTATCCCGGCGAATGGCTGCTCGACCTCACGCTTCTCGACAAATCCTATCGGCGTTGGTCGGAAGAATCGCTGGAGGCAGCCGAGGCGCGCGCGCCGCTCGGCGCGGAATGGCGGAACTACGTGCAAAGCCTGGACGCCAATGCGTCGGCGGACGAGGACGTAGCGCAGCGCGCCGCGGCGCTCTTCAAGAACTATCTTCAAGCCTGCCGCGCCGCCCCGCTTGTCGCTTCGGCGCTGCCGCCCGGCCGTTTTCTAATGCCGGGCGATCTCGAAGGTTCGCCCCTCTTGACCTTTTCGCCCCTGAAACTCGAAGCAAACGTACCGCCCAACTCGCTCGCTGCGACGATGGCGCGCCGCTACGAAGCCTATCGCGCGCACGTAGTGCGGCCGTTCTTCCGCGACCATTTCGCGCGGCTCGACCGGCAGATCGTGCTGGTCGACGTCCTCGCCGCCTTGAACGCCGGGCCCCCGGCGCTGCGCGATCTCGAAAGGGCGCTGGACGACGTGCTCGACGCGTTTCGTACCGGCAAGAATTCGATTCTCTCGAGCCTGCTGCGCCCGAGAATCGACAAGATCCTCTTCGCCGCGACGAAGGCCGATCATCTGAACCATGTGAGCCATGACCGGCTCGAAGCAATTCTCCGGCGGCTCACGGCGCGCGCCATCGCCCGCGCCGAGAATCTCGGCGCTTCGATCGATGTCGTGGCGCTCGCGGCGGTGCGGGCAACGCACGAAGCCAACGTCGGACGCGGCGGCGCGGTATTGCCGGCGGTCGTCGGCACGCCGCTCCGAGGCGAGCGCATCGGCGACGAAATCTTCGACGGAGAAACCGAAGTGGCGATCTTTCCCGGGCAAT
>JASHUD010000204.1 GCA_030040215.1 Methylovirgula sp. | reverse complement strand
AACAATACTTCGGCAGCCGCATGGTCGCCGTGGAGGTGAGCATCCGCCGCCTTCGAGAGAAGCTCCCAAACCTGAAATATAGCGGGGATTGGCTCCTTTATGCAGCGGCGCAAAGGCTCCAACACCGCGTCCGCCATAGTGTCTCTCGCAATTGATGAAGGTGGTTCTCAGTCGCGTTCGGGTTTGAGAAGACTATTACATATAAACCAAAATGCTGGAAATGGCGCACCCGACAGGATTCGAACCTGTGGCCTCTGCCTTCGGAGGGCAGCGCTCTATCCAGCTGAGCTACGGGTGCTTGGCGGCAAGCGCGGACATCCGCGAAACGATTTGCCGGGGTTTCATGCAATAAGGCGCGCCGGGCGTTCTAGCCGATCCGGCGGCGAGCGGCAATGCGCGCAGGAGCCGCCGGCGCGCTTGGCTTCGTTGCTCGTGATCTAATGGATTGTTTCGGTCTGGAATTCGTTTTTGAGCTTGGCGATCTCGTCCTTGATCCGTAGTTTGCGCCGCTTCAATTCTGTCAGTTTGGCTTCGTC
Source organism: Methylovirgula sp. (assembly GCA_030040215.1). Taxonomy (GTDB): domain Bacteria; phylum Pseudomonadota; class Alphaproteobacteria; order Rhizobiales; family Beijerinckiaceae; genus Methylovirgula. Next base: position 2,870 of record JASHUD010000204.1, on the reverse strand, counting down.
GGCCCCGGGGCGCGCCCTCTCTTGGGCGATATCTTGATCCAGAGCCGCGTGACGGCGTTCGAGTTCGGCAAGATGGCTTTCGAACGGCATGCCGTGTTCCTCCTGAAGGCTCATCCACAAGGAAGTGTGGCATAGGATTTCGGTTCGGCGAAGGGATTTGGGAGGGTTTCCGCGGTAAATTTTTTCTACGTTCGGCCGACAAGGCTTGGCCGGATAGGGCGCAGTCGGGCGAGCGATGCCCGGCGGGAGGGGCACGCCGGGCGCTTCTCACATCAAATTGCTTCAATCCGGTTTCAGCCGGCTTCCACATTTTGCCCTTTTCTTACGTTTCCGTGCCAACGTTGGGCAGTTCGCTGAGGGGTCGAATCTATGCCTTCTACGATGAATCGCGCGGCTCTGATCATCTCGGGGCTCGCCTTGTTTGGCTTTGCGGCGCCGGCCGCGGCGCAGCCGACCTTTCCCGGCCAAGATGAGACCCGGCCGGGCTACTCTTTCGCGCCGACGAGCGGTGCCCAACAAGACGACTACAACGCGCCTCCCGACGACGCGGTGGCCGCTTCCTCTCCAAAAACCAGGCAGGAGGTCAATTACCAGACCACCGAGGCGCCGGGCACGATCATCGTCGATACCCATTCGAAACACCTTTATTACGTCGAGAGCGGCGGCAAAGCGATTCAATATGGGATCGGCGTCGGCGGCGAGGGGTTTGCCTGGTCAGGCATCGCCACGGTCCAATCCAAGCAGGAATGGCCGAAATGGTTCCCGCCGCCAGCCATGCTGCAGCGCCACCCCGAACTCCCCACCGAGATGGACGGCGGGCTCGGCAACCCGCTCGGCGCCCGCGCTCTGTATCTCTACGAGGGCAAGGTCGATACGCAGTACCGCATTCACGGCACGAACGAGCCCGATACGATCGGCCAAGCGGTCTCTTCCGGCTGTATCCGGATGATGAATTCCGACGTGATGGATCTCTATAAGCGCGTGCCGGTCGGAACCAAAGTCGTCGTGCTTTAATTGGACGCTAAACGACAACCCCTTACGCTTTCTTCTTCCTTTGCCTTTCTCCCTTTTGCCTTTTTCTCACATTTTAGTGCAGTATCGCGACATTGCGGCCAGCGGAGTTGATCCATGCGTATCGAGATGAGATGCGGGATTCTGACGATCCCGGCGGCACTCGCGTCGCTTTGGCTTGCGACGGCACCGGCCGCCGCGCAATACCGCTACTACTACGGCTACCCCGCTCAGCAGAGCCAGCCGGATTATTCGGGCTATCCGGCCTTCCCCGGCGAAGAGCAAACGCGGCCCGGCTACGCTTATGGGTACCAGCCCAACTATGGCGAGCCGCAGCCGGCCCAGCCCGGACAAGGCCAATACGGCTCCGCGCCGGTCGGAAATTCGCCCGATACCAACCGGGGCTTCTACAATCCGCCGCCCGACGACGCGGCGGCCTCCGCCACCAAGCGCACCGCCCGCGAGGTCGATTACCCGACGACCGAAGTGCCCGGAACCATTATCGTCGATACCGGCTCCAAACATCTCTATTACATCCAGCCGGGCGGCAAGGCGATCCAATACGGGATCGGCGTGGGGCGCGAGGGATTTGCCTGGTCGGGCGTCGCCCGGGTCGGTTCCAAACAGGAATGGCCGAAATGGTTTCCGCCCGAGGCCATGTTGCAGCGCCGGCCCGATTTGCCGATCGAAATGGACGGCGGCCTCGGCAACCCGCTTGGCGCGCGCGCCCTTTACCTCTACCAGGGTAAGACCGACACGCAGTACCGCATCCACGGCACCAACGAGCCCGATACGATCGGCAAAGCCGTCTCCTCCGGCTGCATCCGGATGATGAACGCCGACGTCATGGACCTCTACAATCGCGTTCCCATCGGGACCAAGGTGATCGTGGAGTAGCGGACGGCGCTTTTCTCCCAGCGGGAGTAAAGGCTGCGATATCGCCCGTTCCGGCCGCGGCGTGACGCGTCCTTGACCTTCCTCCAAGTCTCGCATTTAAGGCGCACGGTTTCGCCCGTGCGTTCCCGCGCGCGCATCCTCCGGAGAGAACGATGCAGAACTGGCCGGTGCACGGCACGATCACGGGTCCCATCGTGATGATCGGCTTCGGCTCGATCGGGCGCGGCACGCTGCCGCTTATCGAGCGCCACTTCCGTTACGACCGCTCGCGCTTCACGGTGATCGACCCGCTCGATACCGACCGCGCGCTTGTCGACGAGCGCGGCTACAGGTTCATCAAGCAAGCGGTGACCCGCGAGAATTTTGTCGACCTCCTGAAGCCTCTGCTGACCGAAGGCCCTGGAAGGCAGGCCTTCATCGTCAATCTCTCCGTCGAAGTTTCTTCCGCGGCGATCATCCGCCTCGCGCACGAAGTGGGCGCGCTCTATGTCGATACCGTCTGCGAACCGTGGCCCGGTTTCTACATGGACGCGCGCCTCACGCTCTCGCAGCGCTCGAATTATGCGCTGCGCCAGGAGGTGCTCGACCAACGCAAGGTGTTGGGGCCAGGACCCACCGCGATCTCCTGCTGCGGCGCCAATCCGGGCATGGTGTCGTGGTTCGTCAAACAGGCGCTGCTCGACGTGGCGCGCGATGTCGGTCTCAAGACATCCGAGCCCAAGAGCCGCGCGGAATGGGCACGGCTTGCCAAAGACGTCGGCGTGAAGGGCATCCATATCGCCGAGCGCGACACGCAACGCGCCACGACGCCGAAGCCGATGGGCGCCTTCGTCAATACTTGGTCGGTCGAAGGCTTCGTCTCGGAGGGTTTGCAGCCGGCCGAACTCGGCTGGGGCACGCACGAGAAACATCTGCCGCCGGAAGGCAAGCGGCACGGCTACGGGCCGGACTGCGCGATCTAT
>JASHUD010000203.1 GCA_030040215.1 Methylovirgula sp. | reverse complement strand
CTCTATCGAGGGTTCGAATCCCTCCGTCTCCGCCACGCGAGTCGCTAATCGCGATCCCATCTTCGGTTTCGACTCAACGATCCCGGTCGCTAAGGAATACGGCTCAACTTTGTAGAATGAGCCATGTTTATTGCGTTGTAGCTTCCGCTAACCTAGGAACCAGTACCTTCGTTTTCGAACCTTCTCGATCGCGACGGTCTTCGTTCGCAAATGTAGAGATGCACGCAAACTTGTTTGGCTCTGCGGCAATTGGTTTAACATCTTCCGGCAGTCATGGAAATATCCTCGCCGACCTCGGAGAATGACCCGCCGTCAATGGCTCTAACTCAAGAGTGGTCAATTTTCCGATTTCATACAGGCGCTTAGGTTTCCAAGCGCTTCACGGCGCTCGCCAGATTCAGGATTATCTCCCGAGCTTTACGGGACTGCCGTCCCGCTAGAATAGCTGATATTGAATTCTAGATTATCCAAACTGAAAGAGCCGAAGATTCAATCTTTGACTGGGTTCGGCGGCAATATTTGTTGGCTTTGCACGAGCTGATTAGCCCGAATGCCACTATCGGGTGAACGAAGTGGAGCAGGGAAACGGGTCTATGTCGCTACGCCTGCGTCTCTTGGTTTCGATCGCTCTCGTGCTCGCTTTGACGCTGCTTTTCGGCAGCGGTCTCATCTATCTAAGCGCCGTGAACAAAGTCGCCACTGAAATGGACGCCGCGCTTTCGGTCGGTGCCAGAACCGTTGAGAATGCGGTAGATGACCCGGAAGAGGCGGTCAATCCGCGGCGTCAACTGGAGCTACTAGTCGAGGACTTCAACGGCAATCGGCATCTGCGTGCCTTTTTGATGAGTCCAACCGGCATTGCGGTTGACCAATCCTCCCTACTCATGCCTTCCAATCCGGCACCCGATTGGTTCAACCGCCTGCTGGCTCGCGAACCGGGCTATATGCACTTTTCGCTTCCGCCGCCATTTGCGCGCTATGGCTCGATTATCCTTACGACAGATTCGCACAACGAAATTGATGAAGTCTGGAACGATTTCATAGTCACACTCGTCATTCTCCTATTTTTCTGCTCGCTAATTTTGGCGCTCGTTTATTTAACGCTCGGTCGTCCGCTCCGACTACTCCATAACATGACGGCCGCTTTTAAGTGCATCGGGAAAGGCGATTACAGTCCGCACATCGCCGAAACCGGCGCACGTGAGCTGAAGGATCTTGCGCGTAACTTCAATGAAATGACGACACGCCTCGCTGAAATAGAGAGCCGGAATCGCGGGCTCGAAAAACAGCTCGCATCAGTCCAGGAGGAGGAGCGCGCTGATCTTGCCCGCGATCTTCACGACGAGATCGGGCCTTTGCTGTTCGCGATGAACATCGATATTTCCACCTTGCAATCGGAGAATTCGAACATTTCGAGAGAGCGCATTGCTAGCCAGCTCAACGGCATGTTGTCCACGGTCGGCGCCATTCAATCGCATGTGCGCTCGATGCTGGGACGACTGCGGCCCGCGGTTCTTCTTGATCTTGGGCTTATCCACGCAGTCGAAAATCTTGTGGCTTTCTGGAGCAAGCGACGCGACGACGTCCGCATCGACTTGAATATTGAGCGCGAGAGCTTCGGAGAAAAACTCGACGCGGTAATTTACCGGACGATACAGGAAGCGCTCAACAATTCGCTGCGCCACGGCGACCCAAAGGCCATCAAAATCCGGGTGGTCTCCGACGATCACGGATTCGTTGTGGTGGAAATTTTCGATGACGGGATAGGACTAATCTCCTCCGGAGGCGATTTTGGATTTGGTCTAATCGGAATGAAGGAGCGCATAGAATCTGCAGGAGGGTCGCTCGATGTAAGCAATCGCGCATCGGGCGGAGTGGCGGTTCGCGCCAAGCTGCCGCTGCTCCATGCGAATGACGAGTTGATGATTAACGAGGGCGCTTGATGAAGATCTTGATGGTAGATGACCACGTGATCGTCCGCGCGGGCGCGCGCCGGCTCTTATGCTCGATGCCCAAGACCACGGTTATTGAGGCTTCCACGGAATCTGAAGCGCTTGCCTTATTCAAGGCACATCGTCCCGATCTGATTCTGCTCGATCTGAATCTGCCGGATTCGAGCGGTCTGGAGTTGTTGCGAAAACTTATCTCCAAAGACCGTACGGTTCGCATCCTCGTTCTTAGCATGCATTCCGAACCCATATATGCGGGGCGTGCGCTCAAGGCCGGTGCACGCGGCTACGTTAGTAAGATGGCCTCGGCCAACGAGTTGCTCACGGCCGTGCGCGAGATTGCCGCCGGCGGCCGCTACGTGGAGCGAGACATTGCCGCGCAGCTCGTCACATCCCCCTATGGAGGCGTCAATCCATTAGATCGGTTGACGATGCGCGAGATCGACATCTTCCGTCTCTTAGGCGAAGGGAAAAACTTTTCGACAATCGCCGGCGCGCTCGGCATCAGCTACAAAACCGTAGCAAACACATGCAGCATAATCAAAGGCAAGCTGGGGGTGGAACAAACTTCGGATCTTATCCGTCTCACTTACCAAACGCGAGATCCGTAGGACCGGCGCGATCCCGCATCGCCGCATTACGGCATCGCCGCGACGCCCCAAGGCAGGTGTCCGACATTGACCGAGCGCATCGGCTTCAGGCTCTTTAGGTCGATCACCGTGAGATCGTTAGTGTTGCCATTTGCGACATAAAGCTTTGTGCCGTCTGGATCGAGTGCCATGTGCCAAGGCCTTTCACCCACCAGTACGTAAGCGATCGGCTGCAGCGTTTGCGTGTCGACGACCGCAATATGGTTGGCATGGCTCAGCGCGACATAGGCGCGCTTTCCATCCAAAGAAAACAGAATGCCGACCGGCTGGATGAGTTCCGGCTGCACACCCTGGATCTCGAACCCGATTTTCTTGATGATCGTGCGCGTTTGCGCGTCGATGACGGAAACCGTGCCGCCGACTTCCGCCGAAACCCAGACCTGTTTCCCGTCGCGGGTATACTGAGCCACGCGCGGCCGCTGGTCGACGAGAACGTCAGATTCGATTTTCAGGGTCTTCGTATCGATGAAAAATGCCATGCTCCCTGCCTCAGAGGTGTTGACGACGGTCTTGAGGTCTGGACTTATGGAAAGGCCTTCCGGCTCCGGGCCGACATCGACGGTCCCTACGGTCTTACCGCTGCCGGGATCGATGACTGTCACTTGCGATTGCTCTTCGTTGGCCACGTATAGGCGCTCGCCCTTCGGATCGATGGCGATGAGTTCGGGATCCGGCACATTGGGAATGCTGCGCGACACGGTAAGCGTCTTCGTGTCTATAACGCCGAGTGCGTTGTCGTCGCCGAGGCAGACGAAGATTTGACGATAATCGGGCGTGATTACGATGCCCCGCGGTCTGGCTCCGACTGGGATGACTTTCCGAATAGCGAGTGTCCCGCTGTCGAGCACCGTTACCGTATTGTCTTTCTCGTTGGTCACGAAAAGCGTGGCGGCGAGCGCGGCCTGCGATGATAGGAAGGCAGCGGATAACGCGATCAGCAAAGCAAGGCGCATCGGTTATTCTTGTCCTCTACTTGGAAAAGTGGCACTTCGTTTCCGGCTCGTCGTAACCCAAAGAATCCGTGAGATACTTGGGATGCAGAAAGCCTTCGATCGGCGCGATCGAGACGAGTGCGCGCGGACCCGCAAGCAAAATCGGCTGGCGCAACTGCAGGTCCCACCTCCGAAAGGTCATGCCGACGCCTTTGTATCCGGCGATTTCGAACTTGTCAGAGAGCATGTAGTTGCGCAATGTCTCGGCATCTGTCGCGCCGGTGCGCAGCACAGCCTCGCCGAAGATGCGGGCCGCCAGCCAGCCTTCATAATCGCGCTCTGTCATCGCGCGGCCCGCAAATTGCGAAAACCGGTTCTGCAGCTCCTTGGCGGCGAATTCGTCAAATGCTTGGTGCCAAGCGACCGCAACCAGTCCTTGGGTGCCCACGACGGGTCGGGGATCGAAACTGTTGAATAGCAGATATTCTCCGAATGCCTCGTCCAAGTCGACGACGAAGATCACGTCGTAAGCCGGGACGCTTTGCGTCAGCAGCGCCATTTGCTGTTCGGTCTGCTGGTGCCCGGTTTCGGTGTCGCGCGCGCCCGCATTGTAAGTATAGGTGCGCTCGGCGACGATCCGCGAGCCAAAACGCGACGCGGCGCGCTTTATAGCCGCCGTGTAAGCGAGATCCGCCGGTTTAGTGCCGTGAATGAGGAACCAACGCTGCCATCGCTTGTAGAGGAGAAACTGGCCCAAGGCGTCGGCGCGCATGGAGTAGCTCGGGGCGAGGTGAAAGACATTCGCCCGGCATTGCTCCTGGCGCAGGTCGTCGTCGCTCGTACGAATGTCGAGGATGATCGCTTTTTTGGCTTCGGGAAGATCGGCAACCGCCAGCAGGTCTTTTGCTTCGAGGTCGGCAACAATGAGGGAAGTGCCGGCGGCAAAAACCTTCTTGGCTTCGGCGACGATGTCGCCGTCCTGGGGAAGGATGTCCTCGGTGAGATCGGTTTCCTGACCGACGAATTTCCCGGTGATATTATTATCCGCGGCGCCTACGCGCGCGCCCTGAATGCCCTTGTCATAGACAGGCTTCTCAAGGAGCGACAAAGGTGTCGGCTCGCTGTAGTGTTTGCCGAGATAGACAATGTGAAGATGCTTTACCGGCGCGGCGGCCACCGGCTGAGGTTGCGCCTTTCCGTCGACCGACACGATGAAAAACGCCGCAATACTTATTGCAACGATCTTGCGGAGCTTACGCCACGGCGCGACCGTCGAGTTTACACGACGCTCCGCGGGCTGACGAGGAAGGTTTAACATCTAAGCGAAGGGTTCCCGGGCGAGGCAGAGAAGGAGGTTACCGCGCCAGTCCAAGGCCGGTTGGCGGCGGATTGCCTTGCGCATCTGTCAGAAATTCTTCCTTTGCTGCGGGGGATCGCTGTGAGACGGCCTATTCTTTGGCGAGGTTGCAGCAAGCACCTCGAGAATCTGAGCGGCTGAGTCATTGCCATTCAAAACTGCAAGTTCGCGCGCGGTGTGGCCGCCGGCTTCTTTGGCCGCCGTATCGGCCCCGAGCTGGATAAGCACGCCGATCATTGCCGGATTATCATGCACAGCGGCGATCATAAGGGGAGTCATTCTAGTGGTCGAGGTCGCATTGACGCGTGCGCCTCGGGTCACCAAGAGTCTTGCAATTTCGAGCGGTCCCACGCCCTCGACGAGCGCCATCTCGCGCTGTTCGATCGGACGCTGGCTGGCATCGATCATAAGCGGCGTGAGCTTCTCCGGGCCGGCAGGCGCCGTCGCCGAGGCGCCCGCGTCAATAAGCGCCTTGGCCGCTGCGAACTTACCATCCGCCAACGCATAGGCCAACGCCGTATATCCGTCCGGCGTCCTCGCGTTGACATCCGCCTTGCGGGAAGCGAGCAATTGGATTGCCGGGACGTTATCTTGCACGGCCGCATGCATGATCGGGGTCCACCCGTCGCCGTCGCGGGATTCGATCTTCGCGCCGTCGTGGATCAGCTCGGCGAGCACATCCATGTGACGTTGCTCGGCGGCGACATCGATCGGATATTGGCCGAGTCCGTCGCGCCAGTTCACGTTCGCGCCCTTGCTCACGAGGAAGCGAACGCGTTCCAGGTCGCCCGCGAGCACTGCGCCGTTGAAGGCGGAATTGATGTCGAGCCCTTGCGCCAACGATTTTTCGACGTCCGCGTCGCTGACATGCTGGGCGTCGCCGTTGGTGACGTCCGTAGGTCGAATCGGGTGCTCATTCTGGGAATAGTAGGTACCGTGCGAGGGGATATCGCCGCTGATGATGCAGGTACCGCATTCGACGAGGGGGACGCCGTAGTCGACGAAGATCTTTTTGATTTCATCCTTGTTTTTCTCGAGCGCGTTCTCGATCATGTATTTCATCACCGCGTCGGTGCGGCGCACGCCGAGCGCCAGACTGAACTCGAGCGGCACGCTGTCTTCCATGCGGTTGACGGGCTGGATCGTAAGCGGCACTCCCTTCTTGGCTTTGACATAGCCGGCGAACGGGCCCCAGACCGCCGCCACGTCGAGCTTACCCGTTGCGACCTGTTCGACTTGCCACCACGGCTGATCCTGTATGACCTTGTCGCCGTCATAGGTAACGGGCTGGACCTCGATGTTCTTTGTTACCCCGTGATCCGCCAATGCCTCGCGCAGGCCTGAGGTCTCGTAGACGCCAATCTTCAGGGTTTTCAGGCGGGGATCGTCTAGGTTCTTGAAGGGAGCGATGCCCTTGTCGCTACGGTAGGCGAGCACATACGTGGTGCGATAGAGCGGTGTTGTGGTCAGGGCTGCCTCGTAGTCGGCAGGAACATCCATCAGCACGTCGCACATGTCCTCGTCGAACGTTGCGCGTGTGAGGCCGCGTTCGAGTTGCGGGCGCCAATAATAGGTAAGCGTCGCCCCCATCGAGCGCGCCAGAACTTCAGCAATCTTGTTCTCGAACCCTTCGCCGCGTGTGTCCGAAAACGGCATGTTGCCGCCATCGGCACAGACCCGGAGATATTCGAGCTGCTTTTTCGCCGCTTCCGCCTTGGCCGCAAGCTTTTCGGCGGAAGTCATATCATCGAAGTCGGTCTGCGCATGTGCCGGTTGTTGGACGACAAGCAGAATGGCAATCGATCCAATCGCAAAGACAACGCCACGGGTTTTCATGAGATCTTTCGATTCAGGGTTAGCAGAAAAGAAAAGGTCCCTGGCGCGCATGGGAGCACGCGCCAGGGATGCCAGTGGCTTAGCCTCTTCAGTAGAGGCGGAACGTGAAGAGCGTGCCACCTTGCGGGATGAGCGGGAGGTTGGTCGCCTTCGCCATCGCCGTCGCACCGATCGCCCCGAACTTATCGTTCATGTCGAGGCCGGCCGTAACGGGGAGGCCGATCCAGCCGCCGATTCCGGTCCAAACCGACACATATTGGTGACCGCCCACCTTATAGGTGATCGGATTGCCAATGATGCCCGAGGCAAGCTTGCGATGCCACAGGATCTTGCCTGTGTCGCGATCGACCGCTCGGAAATCGCCGTTCAAGCTGCCGTAGAATACGAGGCCGCCGTCGGTGACCAAAGCGCCGCCCCAATTCGGATAGGGATCAGGAATGTCCCAATCTTCCTTGCCGGTCAGAACGTCGAACTTCTTGAACCGCCCCGCCACGCCCGGCTTCTCCTCGTACATATAAACATTGGCGAAGACATAGACGGTACCCTGCTGGAAGCTCGTACGCGTCTGCGGTTCATCCGTCATGCACCAGTTGTTGGTCGGGCAATAGAACTTCGTCGGATCCTTGGGATCGACGGCGCAAGGCTGCTGGTCCTTGCCGCCCATCGCCGACGGACACGCCTGGGTAGTCACCCCGATCTTCAGCGGCGAATGTTCATAGACTTTCACCGGACGGCCGGTCTTGAGATCGACTCGCTCGGCCCAGTTGACCGTCACGAACTTATGCGC
>JASHUD010000202.1 GCA_030040215.1 Methylovirgula sp. | reverse complement strand
TAGCAATGACGTTCGGCACGCAGGAGATTGCGTCGGTGCGCGGGCTTGTGAAATTTGCGCCGCTTTCGGCCTTAGCGCTGGCTGGCGGCGCCTTCGCGATCACCGGAGCGCCGCCTTTCGCTCTGTTCATCAGCGAATTTCTGATTTTCAAGGCAGGTATCGCCAGCGGGCAATATCTCACGATCGCGCTGCTCGCCTTTTTCGTGGCGGTCGCCTTTTGCGCGGTGCTGTACCACGTCAACCGCATGACGTTCGGTGCTCCGCACGGACATCCGACTCTCGCGGCGCTGCCGTGGTCGTGCAAAGCGACGCTCATCGTCGCGGCAATTCCGTTGTTGGCGATCGGTATCTACATTCCCGTGGCTTTGCAGAACCTGCTTCGCGCGGCGGCGGCCGCGATGGGGGGCTGACCAATGACGCTCTCTGCAATCGCTGACACCGAACCGACGGATTTTGCCGGGCTGTGCGAGAGCCGTTGGAAGGGACGGGTCACCGCGAAACTCGACGCGGCGGCCTGTCACGTCGCTTGCGAGCCGCCGGACCTGCCGGCGATTTGCGAATGGCTTTCCGAAGAGATGGGCTACGTCTTCGCGACGTTGGTCGTTGAGGAAGAGAGTAAGCCCGGTTGGCTGCTGACGTATGTGTTCTATAAGGACGCCGCCACGCCGTGGGTCTATGTCGAGCTGCGCCTCGACGCGCGCGTCACGACGGTCCCGTCGATCTCCGGTCTTGCCAACGGCCCCGCCGCCGACTGGCACGAGCGCGAAGCTGAAGATCTGTTCGGGCTGAGTTTCGCGGGGCATCCGCGGCTCGGCGAATTCGTGCTGCACGAGGACTGGCCGGAAGGCGTCGTGCCGATGCGCCACAGCTTCGACGCGCGGCGCATGTTAGATATCCCTGAGGCGCCCAATCCGGCCTGGGATCCGCCGACGATCTTCTCGGCGCCGGGCAGTTTCGCAATGCCGGTCGGCCCGGTTTATTCCGACTTCGGCGAAGCGGCGCATTTTCTTCTCGAAACCGTCGGCGAAGACGTCGTGCGCACGATTCAGCGGTTTTTCTACAAGTATCGCGGTGTCGAGAAAATTTCCGAGGGACGACCGATCGACCGGGTTTTGTTGTTGGCCGAACGCTTTTCGGGAATCGCGGCGTTCGCGCACGGCCTTGCATTCTGCCAAGCCGTCGAGACGATCTGCGACGTCGAGGTGCCGCCGCGCGGGCGAGCGCTGCGCACCGTTTTCGCCGAACTCGAACGGCTGCGCCATCACGTGGCGACGATCGCCGGTATTTGCAACTCGACGGCTCTGGTGGTGGCGACCGCGCAGGCTGCGCTCATCGAAGAGGATCTGATTCGTCTGAGCTGCCAAGTCGCGCGGCATCGTTATTTCTTCGGCGCAGTCGTGCCGGGCGGCGTAACGTGCGACCTCGTCGAGGAGCACCGCCAACATCTACTGACCGCAGTGGACGAGATCGCGCAACGATGTGAGGAACTGCACCGTATGTTGCGCTATTCGAGCAGCTTCCTCGATCGCCTGGAAGAAGTCGGCATCGTCTCGCCGGACGCGGCCGCCGCCTATGGTCTCGTTGGGCCGATCGCGCGCGCCTGCGGCGCGACGCGCGACATGCGCAAAATCCGCCCCTACGCCGCCTACGCGACGGTCGATTTCATGGTGCCGATCGAACAAGAAGGCGACGGTTACGCGCGGCTTCGCATCTTCTTCGCCGAAATCGAGCAATCGGCTGCGATCCTTCACCAGATCCTCAGAGCGCTCCCCGCAGGAGAAATCCGCGCCCCCGACATTGTGGCGCGGCCCGGCACCGCGCTGGCGGCCGTCGAGGCGCCCTCTGGCGCCGCCTTTCATTGGGTGCGATTGCGCGACGACGGGATGATCGCGCGCTATCGGATCACGTCACCTTCGTTCACGAATTGGCACGGGTTTCATATCGCCACCGAGAACTTCGCGTTCCAGGACTTCCCGATCATCCTGGCGAGCTTCGGGCTCTCGAACGCGGAGTGCGATCGTTAGAGCACATCATGGCAAACTGGGTTCTCAAGGGCCTGCGCACCAGAATAAAGACCAGCGCCTATCGGTCTGCGGCCGAAGCCGTGTCGGGATTGTCGCCCGGGCAGCCGCGCGGCGTAGCCCTGCCCGCGCACGACGCTGCGGCTTTGGTGGAGCGCTGTCCGACCCGCGCGATCGATTCGTGCGAAGGTGGAGTCGCTATCGATCAGCGGCGCTGTGTCGATTGCTTTCGTTGTCACGCCGATGTTGAGGAGCCCGCCGTTCCCTGGGGGGACGGCTATGAGTGGGCGGCCTATGCCGATGACGTGGCGGCGATGCGCAGAAAACTTGGCCACGCATTCGGCCGCTCCCTGCATATCCGCTTTCTCGATGCCGGGGCCTGCGGCGCCTGCATGAGCGAAGCGCGGCAGCTCATCAATCCCTATTACAACATGCATAACCTCGGCTTCTTCATGACGCCGACGCCACGCAATGCCGATGTCCTGATGGTCGCCGGGCCCGTTTCCGACGCGATGCGGCTTCCCTTGCGCATAACTTACGAAGCGATGCCGACGCCCAAACGCGTGGTGGCGATTGGCGCCTGCGCGGCTTCCGGCGGCGTCTTCGGCCCGAGCTTCGCGGCAGGTGGCGGCGTTGCGGAAATAATCCCCGTCGACGTGGTCGTGCCCGGATGTCCGCCGCCGCCGCTCGCAATTTTGCATGGCCTCATGGTCGTCGTCGGAAGGAAGCCGCCGTCCGAGTTGATCTCGCGTCCATCCAATGGGGAGATGAGCCCGGAATGAACGACGTTGGCCTGCTCTTCGCGATCTTTTTCGGCCTCTGCGGCGCCGGCGCGATCGGTGCGTTTTTGGTGCCGGAGCGCTTCACGCCCGCATTGCTGGCGACGATCGCTGCGCTGTCCGCGCTTCTCCTTCTTGTTGGGAGCGGCGAGCTGCTTCTCGGCAATGGCTCGCTGCGGATCGATCTCTGGTCGATTCTCTCATTAGGCAGGCTGATCCTCGGCGCGGACCGGCTTTCGGCGCTCTTCCTCTTCATCTTGGGCCTGGTAGTTTTCCCAGTATCGCTGTTTTCCGCCTTCTATCTGCGCCATTACATCGGGCATTACAATTTGCGCTATTTCAGCGTTCTCTATCACGCGCTGTTTGCCTCGCTCGTATTGGTTTTGATTGCCGGCGACGCGATCTCTTTCGTGATCGCTTGGGAGGCCATGTCGATTGCGAGCTATCTTCTCGTCACCTACCAATACGAGCGCGAGGACAGTGCTCAGGCCGCCTTCGTGATGCTGGCGATGAGCGAGTTGGGCACGATGGCGGTCGAGATCGCTTTTATTCTCGTGGCCGTCCACGCCGGAACCTTCGAATTCCACGCCATGCGGGCGATCGGGCCAGCGCTGGGTGGAGGAATCAAATGGGCCGTTCTGCTGCTCTCTTTCTTTGGATTCGCCGTCAAGGCCGGGCTCGTACCGGTCAATAGCTGGTTGCCGCTTGCCCATCCGGTCGCTCCGACCAATGTTTCCGCGCTGCTGTCGGCGGTGATCGTCAATCTCGGAATTTACGGAATCATTCGCGTCAATCTCGACCTCGTGCCCATAGCGACCCCGGGGGCAGGCATCGTCGTGCTGGTGATCGGAAGCATTTCGGCGCTCTTCGGCATTCTTTACGCGACGATCCAGTCCGAGATGAAACGGCTTCTCGCCCACAGCACCATCGAGAATATGGGGATTGTCGCGGCGGGCATCGGCGCGGCCATGGTATTTCTCGAGAGCCACCACGAGGTCGCCGCGAGCATTGCACTCATCGCCGCGCTCTATCACGTCGCCAATCACTCGGTTTATAAGGCGCTTCTCTTCGTCGGTACCGGCGCGGTCGAGGCGGGGACTGGAACGCGCGACCTTGACCGGCTCGGTGGCATTGCGCGCCGCATGCCGTGGACGAGCGGCTTGTTCCTGATCGGCGTGCTGTCGATCGCGGCGCTGCCGCCGCTCAACGGCTTCGTCAGCGAATGGCTTACGCTGCAGACGATCCTGCGTTCCGAATTGCTGTCTTCCACCTTGGTCAAGATCATCTTCGCCGTGTGCGGCGCTCTTCTAGCTTTGACGGCTGGCCTGGCGGTCACCTGTTTTGCCAAGGTCTTCGCGATGGGCTTTCTCGGCATGGCGCGTTCGGACGGGGCGGCGCGCGCCACTGAGGCTGCCGCGCCGAAGCAGATACCGCTGGCGCTGCTTGCCGCGAGCTGTATCGCACTCGGCATTTTGCCAACCTATGTCATCCCGGTGCTCGATCGCGCCGCTGAGCCGCTTGCGCATGCCAGCGCAACGGCGGCGCTCGTCCCGCCGTTCTTCGACACGGCGGCACAACAGCGCGAGGGGATTCCGCCTAAGTTCCTCGCCGAATTCCACGATCTCGGCAGCCAAGTCGGTGACAGCGTTCTGCCTGGACGCGGCCTCGTCGTCCTGCATCGCGGCGAAGCGCGCAATCCCGTGGTCTTCGCAATGTCGACCTCCTACACACTCGTCGTCCTCGCCGTCATTCTCGGACTAAGCTTCTTGGGATTCCGTCTGCTGACGCGCGAGCGCAGCGTCAATCGGGGGCCGGCCTGGGATGGCGGCTTACGCCGGCTCTTCCCAGGAATCACCTATACGGCTACCGGATTCTCTAATCCCGTTCGCGTTGTCTTTCAGGCCGTACTCCACCCGGCCACGACGGAGGACGACACCGAGGCCGTGGCGCGCAACTTCCGGGCGGCAATTCGACGCGAATACACCGATGTCCACATCGTCGACCGGCTGTTCCTAGGGCCGCCGGTGCGTGGCTTGCGCCGTATCGCCGACCCCGTGCGCAAGATGCATGTCGGGCATGTGAATGCCTACGCCGCCTATATCCTCTTTACTTTGTTGGTCGTGCTCATCGTCGGGGCGCTTTAGCCTCAGTTGAGGCCAACGGAATGAAATTGGGCTGCCAAATCGAAGCAATGCTAGGGAGGAGCGTGCATGGAAGACCAGAACGCCATGACGATCGTTCGTCTTTATCTGCCGCCGGAAGGCCATAGCGCACGAAAAACTCAAATTGAGCAGATCCTCCACTTCCTACGCGACCAACTCAACGTTCGGCAGGTGACGATATTGCCCGGTCTGATGGAGGCGCGAGAAAGACATAAGCCGCATTACGAGACAGTAGGGGACGTGCTCCGCAGAAATCCGGATCCGCCGGCGGTTATCGAGTTCTTCTGCGAGTCGGAGCTGACAACGTCGATCTGGAAAAAGCTATTTGAATTGGTGCCGGATGGCGAGATGGTGCACTGGAAAGCAAACTGCGTGAAAGCACCCTCATAGCGGTGAGCGCCGATTTTCTCGGATCGAGTCTTGCAACATTAAGGTCACCGGCGTCGATATCGAAACCGTGGGGACGAATATTACCATCGAGGGCAACGGCATCGATTATGACGAAGTAGTCCGCAGATACATCCGGCGGAGAGCGCCGTGCACGGACTAGCGGATGACGATGCGGCTAAAAAAGCGCTGTTTTGCCCGCGCTTGATGGCTCACACTTTTCGTCGTTGGAACCTCTTTGGAACCTCAAAAAGCGCTCAGCAACACGAACCCACTGACGATTATCTTGAGAATAGACAAATAATCTAATGAGTTAGCGTGGTGGAGCCAGGCGGAATCGAACCGCCGACCTCTTCAATGCCATTGAAGCGCTCTCCCAACTGAGCTATGACCCCACGCCTTTCGCAAACCGTCCATTGGGGTGGACTTGAGCCCCGCGGATATAGACAGAATAACAGGGCTCTACAAGCGCCTCACGGCTCCTCGTCGGGAGCGATTTCGCCGTCGATGAGGCCAGACACGTCGTCGCTGTCTTCTTCCTCTTCCTCAAGGAACGTGTCGTCGGCCGGCTCGTGTTCGATTTCTACGTCATCGTCGGCCACAGGTTCCAAATTGGGCTCGGCCGCTTCGGCCTCCTCGAGCGGCACAAGCTCGAGGCCCGGTTCCGCCTCGACCTCTTCCTTTTCCGGGACGGCGGCGCGGGTAGCGCGTGCGGAGGCGATCTGCTGGATTGCGCCGCATTTCGGGCAAATCACCGGGTTCTTGTTCAGGTCAAAGAATTTTGTGCCGCACTGGTGGCATTGATGCTTGCTGCCGAGCTCGGGTTTCGCCACGGTTGACCTCTGAAAGACTGCCGGCTCGCTGAGCGCGGCGCCGCATTCCGATCCGAAGTGGCGTGCGGGGCGCGCCGCGCAAGCCCGCGATCACTTCGCGGCTCCCGTTAGTGAGGCCGAACGCGGCTGTCAATTGGAAGTTACGTCGGCTCGACAGGCAAGTTCAAAGGTCCCGATTCGTCCGGCAGTTGCGCCGGCATGGACCCAATGATTGGCGCATGACAGCGCCCCAATTCGCGTGGTACCAGCACGTCATCCGGCGACAGGTGAACGGCTGTGGCGCTTTCGACGAAAATCTCGGCGCAATTCGCGCCGCGCAGCGGCGAGCCGAGCGGCCCGCTCACCGGCCGCATACGCCCGCCCGGCGACAAATCGATCTCGCACCGCGCTTTCCTTCTCGGGCTGCTCGCGGTCGGCAGGACGGAGATCTTCGGCCTCCTCGAAGGCGCCGATGTACTCCATACCGGCGAAGCCTGCCGCGCGCTCGGCGCCCAAGTCACGCGGCACGCGGAAGGGCGCTGGAGCGTTCACGGCATGGGGCTTGGCTCGCTGCTTGCGCCGCGCGCGAGCCTCGATTTCGGCAATGCCGGAACCGGCACCCGGCTGGTGATGGGCGTCGTCGGCGGGCACGGGATCACGGCGCGGTTCGACGGCGACGCTTCGCTGCGCAAACGCCCGATGCGCCGCGTGCTCGATCCGCTCGTCGCGATGGGCGCCGAAGTGCTTGAGGAGAACGCCGGCTGCTGCCCGATCCGGCTCAAGGGCACGCCGGAACCTTTGCCGATCGAATATGCGACGCCGGTCGCCTCGGCGCAGATCAAGTCCGCCGTTCTGCTCGCCGGGCTCAATTCGCCCGGACGCACGGTGCTCATCGAGCCGCAGGCGAGCCGCGACCATACCGAGAAAATGCTCGGCTATTTCGGCGCGAAGATCGCGAGCGAGCCGTTTGGCCCGCACGGCCGCAAAATTGTGCTCGAAGGCAGGCCCGAGCTTCGCGTCTCGCGGATCGTCGTGCCTGCCGATCCGTCTTCCGCCGCGTTTGCCATCGTCGCGGCGCTGGTCGTGCCGGGCTCCGCCGTCGTTATCGAGGGCATGATGATGAACCCGCTACGTATCGGCCTCGTGCACAGCCTGCGCGAGATGGGCGCCGACATCGAGGTTTTGGA
>JASHUD010000201.1 GCA_030040215.1 Methylovirgula sp. | reverse complement strand
TTGACAACTTTGTGGCCGAGCAGAAATTCGAATCCCTGTTTCTCGAGCATGCGCTGGAACGCCGTGCCGACCTCGCCGTCCATTCCCGTCAGGATATGGTCGAGGAATTCGACGACCGTGACCTGCGCGCCGAGCCTGCTCCAGACGGAGCCGAGTTCGAGGCCGACAATGCCGGCGCCGATGACCAGCAGGCGCTCCGGCACTTTCGGCAGCGAAAGCGCGCCGGTCGACGAGACGATCTCTTTCTCGTCGATCTCGACGCCGGGCAGCGGCACGACATCGGAGCCGGTAGCGATGACGATGTTCTTGGCCGTAAGCGTCCGCTTGCCTCCATCGGCGGCGGCGACTTCGACCGTGCCCGCCGCCTTGATCGTGCCGCTGCCGAAGAACGACTCGATCTTGTGCTTCTTCAAAAGGAAGCCGACGCCGTTGACGTTGGCGGCGACGGTGTCGTCCTTGTGCTTCATCATGGCCTTGAGATCGAGGCTCAGTTTGCCGACCATCACGCCGAACCCGGCCAACGCATGATCCGCCTCGGCGAACTTTTCCGATGCTTGCAGCAGCGCCTTCGACGGAATGCAGCCGATGTTGAGGCAGGTTCCGCCATGCGTCTTGCGTTTTTCGACGACCGCGACCTTGAGGCCAAGCTGCGCGGCGCGAATGGCGCAAACATAGCCGCCGGGCCCCGTGCCGATGACGATGAGGTCGTAAGCCATACGGCAAATCTTCCTGTGGTACGTGGCCGCCCTTACCTCATAGATCCAACATCAGCCGCGCCGGATCTTCGAGCGCCTGCTTGACGTGCACAAGGAAGGTTACGGCGTCCTTGCCGTCGACGATCCGATGATCGTAGGTCAGCGCGAGGTACATCATCGGCCGGATCTCGATCTTGCCGGCGACCACGACCGGGCGCTCCTCGATCTTGTGCATGCCGAGAATGCCGGATTGCGGCGCGTTGAGGATCGGCGTCGACATCAGCGAGCCGTACACGCCGCCGTTGGTGATCGTGAACGTGCCGCCTTGCATCTCTTCGATGGTGAGCGAGCCTTCCCGCGCCCGTTTGCCCAGATCGGCGATCCTCTTTTCGATCTCGGCGAGGCTCAGGCGATCGCAATCGCGTACCACCGGCACGACGAGTCCCTTGTCGGTCCCCACCGCGATGCCGAGATGATAATAATTCTTGTAAACAATATCGGTACCGTCGATCTCGGCGTTGAGCGAAGGAATCTCGCGCAGCGCGTTAACGCACGCTTTGGCGAAAAATCCCATGAAGCCGAGCTTGACGGCGTGTTTCTTCTCGAAGGCGTCTTTGGCGCGGGCGCGCAGCGTCATGAGCCCGCTCATGTCGACTTCGTTGAAGGTCGTGAGCATGGCGGCGGTGTTCTGCGCGTCTTTCAGCCGCCGTGCGATGGTCTGCCGCAATTTCGTCATGCGCACGCGCTCTTCGCGACGCGCGTCTTCGGCCGGCGCCGGAGCGCGGGCTTCGAGCGAAGTCGGCGCAGCGGGCGGCGTAGCGAGCGCCGCCAGCACGTCGCCTTTCAGCACTTGGCCGCGCTTGCCGGAGCCGGCAACCGTCGCAAGATCGACGGCTTTGTCGGCGGCGATCTTGGCGGCGGCCGGCGCGGGCGGCATAGGCGAGCGTGCCGCGGCAGCACTTTTTTCGACGGCGGTTTTCTTGACGGCGCCCTCTTGGATCGCGCCGAGCAGCGCGCCGGGCGCGACGCTCTCGCCGCTCTCCACCGCGATTTCGGCGAGCACTCCGCCGGCTGGAGCGTTGACTTCGAGGGTCACTTTGTCGGTCTCGAGTTCGACGACGGGCTCGTCTTCCCGCACCGCCTCGCCGGTTTGTTTGAACCAGCGCCCGACCGTCGCTTCACTCACCGATTCGCCCAAAGGCGGGACGCGGATCTCAGTCGCCATGCACCATCCCCCGCTGTGACTAAACGTCGTTCATCCTAGCGCCGCCACGCCGCGCGCGCAGCGAAAATCCACGAGCTCGGCGATTTGCCGGTATCCGCTCACGGCGCCAACGCATCGTCGAGCAGCATTTTGAGTTCCGCCAGATGTTTCGGCATAAATCCGGTTGCCGTCGCCGCCGAAGCCGGGCGGGAAACATAGAACGGGCGTTTCGTTTTCGAGCCGGCCTGCGCGAGGACCCATTCGAGGTAAGGTTCGACGAACGTCCAGGCGCCCATGTTCTTGGGCTCCTCCTGACACCAGACGATCTGTGCGTTCCTGTACTGCGACAGTTTCTTCACCAGCGCCTTCAACGGGAATGGATAGAGCTGCTCGACTCGCAGCAGATAGATGTCGTCGATGCCGCGCTTGGCGCGCTCTTCGAAGAGATCGAAGTACACCTTTCCGGTACAGAGGAGGACGCGGCGGATCTTCTCGTCCGGCACGAGGGCGATTTCGCCGCCCGGCTGCATTTCGGCGTCATCGTACAACAGGCGATGGAAGGTCGTATCGATACCGAACTCGTCGAGCCGCGAGACGGCGCGTTTGTGGCGCAGCAGCGATTTCGGCGTCATCAGGACGAGCGGCTTGCGGATGTCGCGCTTCAATTGCCGCCGCAGGATATGGAAATAATTCGACGGCGTCGTGCAATTGGCGACTTGCATGTTGTCTTCGGCGCACATTTGAAGATAGCGCTCGAGCCGCGCCGAGGAATGCTCCGGCCCCTGCCCTTCATAGCCGTGCGGCATCAGACAAACGAGCCCCGACATGCGCAGCCATTTGCGTTCGCCCGAGGAGACGAACTGGTCGAGGACCACCTGCGCGCCATTCGCGAAATCGCCGAACTGCGCTTCCCAGACCGTCAGCGCATTCGGTTCGGCGAGCGAATAGCCGTATTCGAAACCGAGAACGGCTTCCTCGGAGAGCATCGAATTGATGACCTCGCAGCGCGCCTGACCGTCGCGGATGTGGTTGAGCGGTACGTAACGCGCCTCCGTTTCCTGATCGACGAGCACGCTATGGCGCTGCGAGAACGTGCCGCGCTCGCTGTCCTGGCCGGAAAGACGCACCGGGTGGCCTTCGTCGAGAAGGCTGGCGAAGGCGAGCGCCTCTCCCATCGCCCAATCGATCCCTGTGCCCGACTCGATCATTGCCGCGCGGTTGTCGAGAAAGCGGCGGATCGTTCGGTGCAGATGGAAGCCGTCGGGCACCGCGCAGAGCCGCGCCCCAAATTCTTTCAGCTTGGCGATTTCGATGCCGGTGCGGCCGCGCCGCGCCTCGTCGACGCCGTCGGCAGGCTTAAATCCGGCCCAGCGCCCGTCGAGCCAATCGGCCTTGTTTGCCTTGTAGGAACCGCCGGCTTCGAACTCGGCATCGAGCTTATGCCGCCATTCGGTCTTGACCTCGTCGATTTCCGCCGTTGTCACGACGCCTTCGCCGATCAGCTTCTCGGCATAGATTTCGAGCGTCGTCGGATGCGAGCGGATCTGCTTGTACATCAACGGCTGGGTGAACGCCGGCTCGTCGCCTTCGTTGTGCCCGAAGCGGCGATAGCAGAACATGTCGATCACGACCGGCTTATGGAATTTCTGCCGGAACTCGGTCGCCACTTTCGCGGCATAGACTACCGCCTCCGGATCGTCGCCGTTGACGTGAATGATCGGCGCTTCGATCATCTTTGCCGTATCGGACGGATAGGGCGAGGAGCGCGAATAGCGCGGATAGGTCGTAAAGCCGATTTGGTTGTTGATGATGAAATGGATCGAGCCGCCGGTGCGATGTCCCTTCAGGCCGGAAAGGCCGAAACATTCGGCGACCACCCCCTGGCCGGCAAAGGCCGCGTCGCCGTGAATGAGCAACGGCAAGACTTTGCCGCGTTCGACGAAATCATGGTGCTGATCCTGTTTGGCGCGCACTTTGCCGAGCACGACGGGATCGACGATCTCGAGATGCGAGGGATTGGCGGTCAGTGACAGATGCACCCGGTTGCCGTCGAATTCGCGGTCGGATGATGCGCCGAGATGATATTTGACGTCGCCCGAGCCTTCGACGTCGTCGGCCGTGAACGAGCCGCCCTTGAACTCATGGAAGATGGCGCGATGCGGCTTGCCCATGACTTGCGAGAGCACTTCGAGCCGGCCGCGATGCGCCATGCCGAACACGATCTCCTTCACGCCGAGCGCCCCGCCGCGCTTGATGATCTGTTCTAGCGCGGGGATCATCGATTCTCCGCCGTCGAGGCCGAAGCGCTTGGTGCCGGTGAATTTGAGATCGATGAACTTTTCGAATCCTTCGGCCTCAATGAGCTTGTTGAGGATCGCGCGCTTGCCCTCGCGGGTGAAACGGATCTCCTTACCCGGACCTTCGATCCGCGCCTGGAACCAGGACTTTTCCGCCGGGTCGGAAATATGCATGAATTCGTAGCCGATCGTGCCGCAATAGGTGCGCTTCAGGATCGCCAACATTTCGGGCACGGTGGCGAATCGCAAGCCGAGCACCCCATCGATGAAGATCGGGCGCGTATAATCGGCTTCGGCAAATCCGAAATTGGCGGGATGCAGCGACTCGGGATCCTTGGGCGCCTGCAGCACAAGCGGATCCAAGTTGGCGTGCAGATGGCCGCGCATCCGATAGGCGCGGATCATCATGATGGCGCGCACGGAATCGCGTGTCGCCTGCCGCAACTCGGTGTCCGAATGGCCGCCGAGTTCGGATTTGATCTTCTCGCCGACCGCCGTCTCGACGGCGTCCCAATCGCCATCGAAGGCGGCGATCAATTCGTCGTGGGCGAGTGCCGGTCCGCCGTGCCTCCTCCAGGCCGGTCCATCGATGCTCTTTTCGACCAGCGCCTGGTCTTCCTGCAGCCCGGCGAAGAAATCCCGCCACTCGGGAGCGACCGAAGCCGGATCGCGAACGTAGCGCTCATAAAGCCCTTCGGCATAGGCGGCGTTGGCGCCATAAAGGAACGACGTCAGCGCAAAGGAATCGTTCGCCGCGGAACGCGAACCCGCCGCGCCGTCCGAACCGTTCTGCGCATTGCCGTCCCGGCGTGCCATCCCATTCTCCGAATAAGTTCTCGATATAGGCGCAGCCGGCGCGCTCTTCACGTCCCCTCGCTGCGCGATTAACCCTTTTCTGCCGATCGAGGCATTCATGTCTTCAATACCTCGACGAGCGTTTTGCCGAGCCGCGCCGGCGAAGGCGAAACTTCGATCCCCGCCTCCTTGAGGGCGGCGATCTTGGCTTCGGCATCGCCTTTGCCGCCGGAGACGATCGCCCCGGCATGACCCATCCGGCGGCCCGGCGGCGCCGTGCGTCCGGCGATGAACCCAACGACCGGTTTGGAGCGGCCGCGGCGCCGCTCGTCGCGCAGAAACAGTGCCGCATCCTCTTCGGCACCCCCGCCGATCTCGCCGATGATGATGATCGATTGCGTCTTGCTGTCGGCAAGAAAAAGCGCGAGCACGTCGACGAATTCCATGCCTTTTACGGGGTCGCCGCCAATTCCGACCGCGGTAGTCTGGCCGAGGCCCTCGCGGCTCGTCTGAAACACCGCCTCATAGGTCAGCGTCCCCGAACGCGACACGATGCCAACCGAACCGGATAGAAAAATATTGCCCGGCATGATGCCGATTTTGCTCTGGCCGGCGGTGACGACCCCGGGGCAATTCGGGCCGATGAGCCGCGAGCGCGAGCCGGCTAGCGCCCGTTTGACCCGCACCATGTCGAGAACGGGAATGCCTTCGGTGATACAGACGATGAGCGGGATCTCGGCGTCGATTGCCTCGCAGATGGCATCCGCCGCGCCAGGCGGCGGAACGTAGACGACGCTTGCATCGGCGCCGGTCGCTCCGCGCGCCGCGGAGACCGTGTCAAAGACTGGCAGGCCGAGGTGGGTTGAACCGCCTTTGCCCGGCGAAACGCCGCCGACGAGCCGCGTGCCGTAGGCCAGTGCCTGCTCGGAATGGAACGTTGCGGTCTTGCCGGTGAACCCCTGGCAGATGACCTTCGTCTGTTGGTCAATGAGAATCGCCACGATTCATCCTTTTTTGACGGCGGCGACGATCTTCTGCGCCGCGTCGTCGAGATCGTCGGCGGCAATGACGTTGAGCTCCGACTTCGCGATGATCGCTTTGCCGCGTTCGACGTTGGTGCCTTCGAGCCGCACGACGAGCGGCACTTTAAGGCCCACCTCGCGGATCGCGGCGACGACGCCTGCGGCGATCACATCGCATTTCATGATGCCGCCGAAGATGTTGACGAGAATGCCTTTGACGTTCGGATCGGCGGTGATGATCTTGAAGGCAGCCGTGACTTTCTCCGCCGTCGCGCCGCCGCCCACGTCGAGAAAATTGGCCGGTTCCGCGCCGTAGAGCTTGATGATGTCCATGGTCGCCATCGCGAGGCCCGCCCCGTTGACCATGCAGCCGATCGTACCGTCGAGCGCGATATAGGAGAGACCGTGTTTCGATGCTTCGATTTCCTTGGCATCTTCCTCCGTCTCGTCGCGCAGCGCGGCGATCTCCGGATGCCGGAAGAGCGCGTTGTCGTCGAAGCCGATCTTGGCGTCGAGACATTGGATGCGGCCGTCCTTGCCGAGCACCAGCGGATTGATTTCGAGCAGCGCCATGTCCTTTTCGACGAACGCCGCATAAATCCGGCTCGCGAGCTTCTCGGCCTGTTTGGCGAGATCGCCGGAAA
>JASHUD010000200.1 GCA_030040215.1 Methylovirgula sp. | reverse complement strand
GGCGGAGATGATCACGCTTTCGGACGAATCGCACATCACCCCCACGCTGACCTTCAACGGCAACGCCTATTTCCGCAGCTACGCGCAGGCGCATCACGACGGCAACATCAGCGACTTCTACTCCTGCGGAAACACCTATGTCTGTAACGATGACATAACTTCGGGTCAGGTTATCGACGGAGTCACGTCCGGCGCCGGCACGACGCCGCTTCTTGATCCCACTGGAGGGACCGCCGTTCCGGGCACGCCGCTCGGCGAGACCGACAGCAACTGGACGCGCACGCTCAGCACGGGCGCGACAGCGCAGTTGACCGATACCGACAAGATTCTCGGCCATAACAACACGATCACCGGCGGTGTCAGCGTCGATCACGGCTGGACGCATTTCACCGGCAGCAGCATATTGAGTACGCTGCCGGGGGATTTCGTCGTTCCGTGGACCAGTGAGCTCATCGACGAGCCGGCCTACGACGTTGCGCCTGTCGACCTCGAGGCGCAAAATACGTACATCGGCGTCTATGTGCTCGATAGTTTCGACATCACCGACCGACTGTCGCTGCACGCCGGCGCGCGCTTCAATGACGCGATACTCTCTCTCAACAATCAGCTCGGCGAGCCTTACGCTGCGGTATCCCAGGCCGCCGGCACGTACTCGCAACTGAATGCGAGCCAGAGTTTCAATCGCATCAATCCGGTCGTCGGCGCGACCTTCAAGATTACACCGGATATTGCTGCCTACGCGAGCTATTCGGAAGCCAACCGCGCCCCGACGCCGCTCGAACTCGGCTGCTCAAGTCCCGCCGCGCCCTGCATGATCGACAATTTCCTGGTCGCCGATCCGCCGCTCCAACAGGTTGTGGCGCGGACGGTCGAGGCCGGTTTCAAGGGTAGCAATGCGATTGCTTGGTCATGGGCGCCCGGCCGGCTCGACTGGAGCGTCTCGGGCTATCGAACCGCCAATGAAAACGACATTTATGCCGTGGCTTCCCCCGTGACAGGCTTCGGCTATTACGAAAACATTCCCCTAACATTGCGGCAAGGCGTCGATGTCTCCGCCACTTATACGACGGACCGATGGGACGCTTACGTCAACTATTCCTATATCAATGCAATATTCGCATCGTCGGCAAACATCTCCTCTCCCAACAATCCGAATAATAACTGCACTGCCGCCAACGGCACGACCTATGAGTGCGTTACCTACGGCGACAACATACCGGGAATACCGAACCATAAGGTCAAGTTCGGCATCGACTATGAGGTTCTGCCGGGCTGGAAGGTGGGCGGCGATGTCGTCTATCGCTCGAGCCAATATTATTATGGCGACGAGATCAATTCGCTGCCACAAATCTCCGGCTTCGCGACGCTCGATCTGCGTACCTCGTATCAGGTCAACAAGAATGTGCAGATCTACGCCCTGGTCAACAATGTGCTCGACTACCAAGGCGCGACCTACGGCACGCTCTACGAGACCAGCTCGACGATGTATGACAACGGCTGTGTCGGCTGCGCCACGGGTCCGGTCCCTGGCCTCTTCTCCTCGACCGATCCGCGCTCCATTACCATCGCGCCGCCGCTTGAAGCCTTTATTGGTGTAAAAGTCACCATGTGATCGTTGAACGGCCGTCCTTGGCAACCGATTTGGCGATCGGCTGTTAGTATGTCCGGCTGCCGCGGCTTGGAGCCGCGCCGCCGGAAGAGCCATGCCGATTTTCTTCACGAGCGACACGCATTTCGGCGAGGCGCGCCGGATCAAGGTCGATCATCGTCCCTTCGCTTCCGTCGCCGAGCAGGACAAGAAGCTGATTGCGCGCTGGAACGCCGTGGTCAAGCCGAGAGACGAGGTCTACCATCTCGGCGACTTTACCAATGCGAAAGATCGCGGGCGCGTCAGCAAGCTCCTCGCCGCGCTCAACGGCCGCAAACATCTCATCGTCGGCAACAACGATTCCAAGGCGACGATCGCCAACAAGGCCTGGGCGAGCGTCGCCTCTTACATCGAGATCGAAGTCGAGGGAAAATTGCTGATCCTTTGCCATTACCCGTTCCGCACCTGGCACAACATGGGCAAAGGATCGATCGACCTTCACGGCCATTCGCACGGCCGGCTGAAGGAAGCGACCCGCCAATACGACGTCGGCGTGGACGTGTTCGACTTTCGGCCGGTGACGCTCAGGACGATTCTGGCAAGCCGCGGTCGGCACAAGAAGAAAAAGCCGGCGAAGAAGCGCTGAACCGCAAGCCCATTTCTTCAATTCAGCCGTCGCCATCTCGCTTCTCGATCCCTTCGCCGAGCGCCAGGCGGGCGAAGTCCTTGAGCGCGATCGGCGCGCCGGCCGCCGCTTCCGCCTCCTTGAGGATTTGGCCGATGGTCTTGCCGCCGTGTTCGGCGTGGATCGAGGGCTGATCGATGAGACAGACCTCCTTATAGTAGGTCTTGAGGCCCGACTCGATGATCCTGTCGAGGACATGCGCGGGCTTGCCGGCGTTCTTCTCGGCAAGCACGGACTTTTCGCGCGCCACCGCGTTCGGGTCGAGGCCGCCGGCATCGATCGCCAGCGGACTCGCCGCGGCGACGTGAAGGGCGATCAGCCGGGCGAGCGGCGCGAGTATTTCTCTCTTGCCGGACGACTCTAATCCGACGAGCACGCCGATTTTGCCAAGGCCTTCGCCGAACGCGTTATGCAGATATTGGCCGACGACGCCGTGGCCGACGTGTACGCGCGCGGCGCGGCGCAGATTCATGTTTTCGCCGATCGTCGCGATCGCGTTGGCAAGCGCCTCGGCGACGCTGCCGCCGGAGGGATAGGCGGCGCTCTTCAGCGCCTCGACGTCGCTCAACCCGCGTTTCAAGGCGACTGCCGCGATGCCGCGCACGAGCTTCTGAAACTCCTCGTTGCGGGCGACGAAGTCCGTTTCGGAATTTACCTCGATGAGCACGCCGTCCGTGCCGGACACGGCCGCCGCGATCAACCCTTCGGCGGCGATCCGGCCGGATTTCTTTGCGGCTCTCGAAAGGCCCTTCTTGCGCAGCCAATCGACCGCCGCCTCGAGATCGGCGTTGGTCTCGGTCAAGGCGGCTTTGCAATCCATCATGCCGGCGCCGGTCTTGTCGCGAAGATCCTTCACCATTGCCGCCGTGACGTTGGCCATCGGGTCCGTTCCTTCAAAGCTGGAGCCGCTTCCGGCCGGGCATTGCCCGGCGCATCCCCTAATATAGTCAGGCGGCGATCAAATTGCGGGCGAGCGAAATCCAGTCGTCGCGCTCGATGCGCCCGCCGAGTTTCAGGTCCTGATCGAGTTTTGCCGCGTCCTCCGGAGTCAGCGCGGCGATCTGCCAATAATGGAAGATCCCCGCGTCGTTGAGTTTCTTGACGATCTGCGGGCCGACGCCACGCAGTTTGGCAAGATCGTCGGGCGCGCCGCGCGGCGCGGTTAAAAGCTCGAAACGTTCGCTCGGCGCCTCGGCAGGGGCGATTTCGGGAAGAACTTCGGGTGCCGGCGCCTCTTCGGCGCCGACATCGATTCCCGCTTCGCCGCGCGAGCGCGAAATTCCATCGAGCGCGGCGCGCGCGACGAGATCGCAGTAGAGGCTGATGGCCCGCCCGGCATCGTCGTTGGCGGGGACCGGATAGGTGATCCCGTCGGGATCGGAATTGGTGTCGAGGATCGCCACGACCGGAATGTGAAGGCGCGCCGCCTCCTTGATCGCCAATTGCTCCTTGTTGGTGTCGATCACGAAAATCAGGTCGGGCGTGCCGCCCATTTCCTTGATTCCGCCGAGCGCCTTCTCGAGCTTGTCGCGTTCGCGCGACAGCATCAGGCGCTCTTTCTTGGTGAGGCCTTGCACGCCGACTTCCAGTTGCTCGTTGATTTTACGCAACCGCTGGATCGAGGCCGAAATCGTCTTCCAATTGGTCAACGTGCCGCCGAGCCAGCGCGCGTTGATGTAATATTGCGCGGAGCGTTTCGCGGCGGCGGCGATCGCCTCCTGTGCCTGCCGCTTGGTGCCGACGAAAAGAATGCGGCCGCCGCGCGCCACGGTATCGGAGATCGCCTTTAGCGCCTGATGCAGCAGCGGCACGGTTTGGGCGAGGTCGATGATATGGATGTTGTTGCGGGCGCCGTAGATGAACGGCTCCATTTTCGGATTCCAGCGATGCGACTGGTGGCCGAAATGCGCCCCGGCCTCAAGCAGGCCGCGCATGGTAAAGTCCGGCAAAGCCATCACGTTTTCTCCGGTTAAGCCGCCGCGGAAGATCAGGCCGACCGATACGAGCATCGGCAGACCACCGGTTGCGGACCTTGAAGCAGGACCGCGCAATCCGCGTGTGGGATGGCGCGCTTATAGAGCGCGCAAAAATGGAACGCAAGGCAGCCGCGAGCTGCGGCCGCCCTGCTCCAAACTGCGCCCGCTCGGTTTCCGGAGTCGGCAAACCCGGACGGCGGAGCGCAGTTCTACACCGCCGCGCGATCCTGCTGGATCGGCGGCCTTGCCATTCTCCGCGTCGGCGGCACAGGCCGCGATTCCGCGTCGCGGGGATCAGGCCAAAGATCCAGCCACGTCGAAGCGGTCGGCATTCATCACCTTGGTCCAGGCCGCCGCGAAATCGCGCACGAACTTCTCCTGCGAGTCGGCGCTGGCATAGACTTCCGCGAAAGCGCGCAGCTGCGAGTGCGACCCGAAGATCAAATCGACGCGCGTGCCGGTCCATCGCGGCTTGTTGGTCTCGCGGTCGCGGCCTTCGTACACGCCGTCCGCGTCGGCGGCCGGCTGCCATTGCGTGCGTATGTCGAGCAGGTTGACGAAGAAGTCGTTCGTCAATTTTCCAGGCCGGTCGGTGAAGACGCCGTGCTTGGAGCCGCCGGCATTGATACCGAGCACCCGCAGGCCGCCGAGAAGCACTGTCAATTCGGGCCCCGTCAGCGTCAGCAATTGCGCCCGGTCCACCAGGGCTTCCTCCGGCGTCAGGAACTGCCTGCCGCCGAGATA
The DNA here is from genome assembly GCA_030040215.1 of Methylovirgula sp. Classification (GTDB taxonomy): domain Bacteria; phylum Pseudomonadota; class Alphaproteobacteria; order Rhizobiales; family Beijerinckiaceae; genus Methylovirgula. The sequence continues at coordinate 1,323 of JASHUD010000200.1, read as the reverse complement.
ATTGCGGAAGCCGTCGGCGCGCGGTTCGAGCGGGGCGAAGGATTGCGCGTCCGTCTGTTCCTGCGAGGCGTCCATGCGTCCCGGCGTGAACGGCACTTTCACGGCGGTCCCGGCATCCTTCGCGGCCTTTTCGACCGCGGCAGAGCCGCCGAGGACGATCAGGTCGGCGAGAGAGACTTTCTTGCCGCCCTTTTGCGACGCGTTGAATTCCTTCTGGATCGCTTCGAGCTTTTGCAGCACCGTCTTCAGCTGTGCCGGCTGGTTCACCTCCCAATCCTTCTGGGGGCTGAGGCGGATGCGGGCGCCGTTGGCGCCGCCGCGCTTGTCGGAGCCGCGAAATGTCGAGGCCGATGCCCAAGCCGTCGAGACGAGCTGCGATACCGTCAGGCCGGAGGCGAGGATCTTCACCTTCAACGTCGCGATGTCTTGCTCGCTTACGAGTTCATGATCGAGCGCGGGGATCGGGTCCTGCCAGATCAGTGTCTCCTTCGGGACGAGCGGGCCGAGGTAACGCGCAATCGGACCCATGTCGCGGTGCGTGAGCTTGAACCATGCCCGGGCAAACGCGTCAGCGAACTCGCCCGGGTGCTCGTAGAAGCGCCGTGAGATTTTCTCGTAGGCCGGATCCAACTTGAGCGAGAGGTCCGTCGTCAGCATGGTCGGCACATGCTTTTTCGATTTGTCGTAGGCGTCGGGGATCACGGCTTCCGCCCCTTTTGCCTTCCACTGCCAAGCGCCGGCCGGACTCTTTTCCAACTCCCATTCGTACTTGAACAGGTTGTCGAAGAAGTGATTGCTCCACTTCGTCGGCGTCTGCGACCAGGTCACTTCCGGGCCGCCGGTGATGGCGTCGGCCCCAACGCCCGTCCCCAATTTGCTCTTCCAGCCAAGCCCCTGATCCTCGATCAAAGCGCCTTCCGGTTCCGCACCAAGGAATGACGGATCGCCGGCGCCGTGGGTCTTGCCAAACGTGTGGCCGCCGGCGATCAATGCGACGGTCTCCTCGTCGTTCATCGCCATGCGGAAGAACGTCTCGCGGATATCCTTTGCCGCCGCGACCGGGGCGGGCTTGCCGTTCGGCCCTTCCGGGTTGACGTAGATGAGGCCCATCTGCACCGCGCCCAAAGGTTCGGCGAGCTGGCGCTCGCCGCTGTAGCGCTCGTCGCCCAGCCACGTCCCTTCCGGACCCCAATAAAGTTCGTCCGGCTCCCATGTGTCCGCGCGGCCGCCGGCGAAACCAAACGTTTTGAAGCCCATCGACTCCAACGCCACGTTGCCGGCGAGGACGAGCAGATCGGCCCAAGAGATTTTGCGGCCGTATTT
>JASHUD010000199.1 GCA_030040215.1 Methylovirgula sp. | reverse complement strand
CAGCCGCAGGCGCCGCCACCGCCTCAGCCGCAGGCGCCGCAATCATCGCCCGCTGCGGCCGCGCCGCCCGGCCCGGCCGGGCCCCCATCTTCTGAAGCAAGTCCCAGCCAGCAGCATGTCGCGGCCGCTGCGCCTACCTCGAGCGCCACCGACGCGGTCGTGCCGCAGATCCAGACGACCACGGTCGTGCGCGGCGATAGTCTGTGGCGGATCAGCCGCAAAGTCTTCGGCCACGGCATCCGTTACACGCTGATCTATGAAGCCAACGCCAACCAGATCCGCGATCCCAGCTTGATCTATCCGGGACAAGTTTTTGTCCTGCCGCACATCATCAACTAAAGCAGATGCGTCTCGCCGCGCCGCTGCCTATATCTTCGGGCGTAAGCCTCAGCCGAACCGAGTGGAGATAGCGCCGGCTCACCAGGCCGGCCGCAAACGGAACCGATGCTGCAGCACGTACCAGGATCGGCCGCGGGGCTGAGGAAGCCGCGAACGAGCCTTTCCACGACATGGCGAAAGCTCTGGCCCTACCTTTGGCCGACCGGCCGGCGCGATCTGATCGCGCGTGTGCTGGCGACCTTCGCCCTGCTGCTGATCGCCAAGCTCCTCACGATCGCGGTCCCTTATTCCTATAAATGGGCGACGGACGCGCTCGTCGGACATGGGCACGTGCATCGCTACGCGGTCTTCGGATGGGTCGCCGGGCCGCTCGTCCTGACGCTGCTTTACGGCCTGCTGCGGATTGCCATGGCGGCGTTCACCCAGGCGCGCGACGCCGTGTTCGCCGCGGTCGCGATGCACGCCGTGCGCCGCCTTGCCAACGACGTATTCGTTCATCTTCACCTTCTGTCGCTGCGCTTCCATCTCGAACGCAAGATCGGCGGCCTGACCCGCGTCCTCGAACGCGGCCGCAACGCGATCGAAACTTTCGTGCGCACCGCGGTGCTGGTGGCGGTTCCGACCGCGGTCGAATTCGTACTGATCCTCGCGGTCTTTTTCTTCCAGTTCGATTGGCGCTACACGCTCGCCGTCGCGATGATGATCCTTGCCTATATGGCCTTTACGCTCGTCGCCACAAATTGGCGCATCGGCATCCGCCGCTCGATGAACGAGAGCGATATGGACGCCAACACCAAGGCGCTCGACAGCTTGCTCAACTACGAGACGGTGAAGTATTTCGGCGCCGAGCCGCGCGAAGCGATGCGCTACGACAAGTCGATGGCTCGCTACGAGCAGACCAGCATCAAGTCCTACACCTCGCTGACCCTTCTCAACTTCGGCCAAGCGGTGATCTTCACGTTGGGGCTCACGATGGTGATGGCGATGAGCATCGCCGGGATCAAGGCCGGCCACAACAGCATCGGCGACTTCGTGCTCATCAACGCGATGATGATCCAACTCTATCAGCCGCTCAATTTCCTCGGCATGGTGTATCGCGATATCCGCCAGGCGAAGATCGATCTCGAGATGATGTTCGACATCTTGGCCAAACATCCCGAAATCGCCGACCGGCCGGACGCCAAGCCGCTTGTCGTCACGGGCGGCCACCTGCGCTTCGAAGATGTGCATTTCCGCTACGATTTGAGCCGCGAGATTCTCAAGGGCGTCAGTTTCGACGTTCCGCCCGGCAGGACGGTCGCCATCGTCGGCGCTTCCGGGGCCGGCAAATCGACGATCTCGCGGCTGATCTTCCGTTTCTACGAGCCTTGGTCGGGGCGGATTACCATCGACGGACAAGACATCGGCGACGTGACGCAGCGTTCGTTGCGGGCCGCGATCGGCATGGTGCCGCAGGATACCGTGCTGTTCAACGACACGTTGGCCTACAACATCCGCTACGGCCGCGCCGAGGCGAGCGACGCGGAAGTCAGGGAAGCCGCGCGGCTTGCCCAGATCGACCGCTTCATCGAGAGCGCGCCCGGCGGCTATCGTGCGCAGGTCGGCGAGCGCGGGCTGAAACTGTCGGGCGGCGAGAAACAGCGCATCGCGATTGCCCGCACGATTCTGAAGGGGCCGCCGATTCTCGTGCTCGACGAAGCGACGTCGGCGCTCGATACGTTGACCGAACAAGAGATCCAGGCGGCGCTCGATCGCGTATCGCGCGGACGCACGACGCTGGTCATCGCGCATCGTCTCTCGACCGTGGTCAACGCCGACGAGATCTTGGTGCTCGATCAGGGCGAGATCGTCGAACGCGGTTCGCACGCCGCGCTGCTCGCGGAGGGCGGCCTTTACGCGGACATGTGGAACCGCCAAAACGAAGTGCGGCGCGCCGAGGAGATCTTGCGTCGGGCTGCGCAGGCGGAACCTGCGGCGGTGCGCGTCGAGCTCGACGGGGAGCCGAATGGACCGGAGGCGCAGAGCTATTCGGAGGAAAGCGAGGATATCGCGCTCGGCTGAGCGACATCCCTAGACACGACGGTTTCCTTTTGGAAACCGTCGTGTCTAGGGATCGGTTGGTTATCCCATCAACTTTTCGCAAACCGGGTCCTGCAAACACGTTTCGCAGCCGGGGTGATTTATCCAATGAACCTCCTCGAATCGATTCGCCGGCAGATCGTCCCCATTCATCGCGACGGCTATCTATTCGTCGCGATCTTTGCGGTTGTGACGATTATCCTTTTCTTCCTTTATGCGCCGCTCGGCTGGATCGCTCTCGCGCTGACGCTCTGGTGCGCCTATTTTTTCCGCGATCCGCCGCGGTTCACCCCGCTCGATGCCGCCCTCGTAATCGCCCCGGCCGACGGGCTAATCGTTTCCGCCGCGCCGGGCGTGCCGCCGCCGGAACTGGGCCTCGGGCCCGAACCTTTGCCGCGCGTCTCGATCTTCATGTCGATTTTCGATTGTCACGTGAACCGCGCGCCGATCGCCGGCCGGATCGGCAAGATCGTTTATCGACCCGGCCTGTTCCTCAACGCCGATCTCGACAAAGCGAGCGAAGACAACGAACGCAATTGCCTTGTCATCGAGGCGATGAACGGACGCGTCGGCGTGGTGCAGATTGCCGGGCTCATCGCGCGGCGGATCCTTTGCTTTGCCGCGGTCGGCGAGACGCTCGAAGCGGGGCAGCGTTTCGGCCTGATCCGCTTTGGTTCGCGGGTCGACGTCTATCTGCCGCCTGACGCGCGGCTTCTCGTGGCGACCGGGATGCGCGCCGTTGGCGGGGAGACGGTCATCGCCGATTTCCGCGCTATGGAGCAGCCGCCCCGCGCCTTCAAACGCAGCTAGAGGGGCGTTTCCCGGCCTGGCGATCTGCTCTATGCTGGCGGCATGCCTACGTTAACGCCACGCAAATTTTCGCTGCGCCCAGGCGACGTCGTTTCAGGGACGGAGCACGGCCAAGGCAACGGGGCCGAACCGCCGCGTCTCGGCGTGGTGCGCGCCCACAGGTTTCGCGCCGTGCCGCTGCGCGTTATCCTGCCAAATCTCCTCACGCTTCTCGCCCTTTCGATCGGCCTCACCGGCATCCGATTCGCCGTCGAAGGCCAGTTCGAACTCGCCGTGCTGGCGGTCATCGTCGCGGCGATCCTGGACGGGCTCGACGGACGTCTAGCGCGCGTTCTGCGCGGCACGTCGCGGTTTGGCGCGGAACTCGATTCGCTTGCCGACTTCGTCGATTTCGGCGTCGCGCCGGGATTGATCCTCTACTTTTGGAATCTCCACGAGATGAAGAGCCTCGGCTGGTTCGCCGCGCTGGTTTTTGCGATCGCCTGCGCGCTGCGTCTGGCGCGCTTCAACGTCATGTCGGAGGATCCCGATCAGCCGGCTTGGCACGTGCACTTTTTTACGGGAATGCCGGCGCCGGCGGGAGCGGCCGTCGGTCTGCTGCCCATCTATCTCAACCTTTCGGTCGTCGGGGTTCCCGCGACGCGTTGGTTTGCGCCGTTCGAGATCGCCTATGTCCTCGTCATCGCATTTCTGATGGCGAGCCGAATTCCGCATTTCTCCGGCAAGCGGATCGGCCGCGTGCCGCGTGAATACGTGATCGCGGTATTGTTCGGGATCGCGGTCGGCGTGCTTTTGCTGGCGACTTTTCCAATGGAAATGCTGGCTTTCCTCAGCCTCGCCTATCTCGCGACGATTCCTTTTGCAGTGTATCGATATAATTGCTTCGCGACCGCCGCGGAGGCGCAGGAGCATTGAGCCGGACCGCGCTTCGCGCGGTTTTGGCAGCGCAAACGCGCTCCCTCGCCAGTTCACAAAACCGCCGTTCTCCAGTAGGGTCCGGCCGCCGGTCTCTGCGTTTCGAACAACTCTGTGAAAAGGCGGGCGCCGCTGCGGCGTCTCCAGCCGAAGGGATCCAATGTCGAAGGAAGAATTACTCGAATTTCCGGGCACCGTGACCGAATTGCTCCCGAACGCGACTTTTCGGGTGAAGCTTGAGAACGATCACGAAATCATCGCCCATACGGCGGGCAAGATGCGCAAGAACCGGATTCGAGTCTTGACCGGCGACAAGGTCCTCGTCGAAATGACTCCTTACGACCTGACCAAAGGCCGTATTACCTATCGTTTCAAGTGAACCAGGCGCTCGGGAGCCGGAAGCCGTGAGCGGCGAGAGCAAGACCTGGCGGCCCAAGCTTATCCTCGCTTCGGCGTCGCCCCGCCGGCTCGAACTGCTGCAACAGGTCGGGCTCGACCCGGATGCGTTGATTCCCGCCGACCTCGACGAGACCCCGAACAAGGGCGAGTTGCCGCGCGTTCTCGCCGTCCGGCTCGCCGACGAGAAGGCGCAAGCCGCGGCGAAAGTAGCCAAGACGCGCCAGGAGCTCGCCGGCTTCTATCTTCTCGCCGCCGACACCGTGGTTGCGGTCGGGCGGCGTATTTTGCCGAGATGCGAAGTCGTCGACGAAGCCGCCCAATGTCTGCGGTTGCTCTCGGGGCGCGCCCACCGGGTCTATTCCGGGCTGACGCTGATCACTCCGAACGGCGCGTTCCGGCGCCGTCTGGTCGAGACGCGGGTGCGCTTCAAACGTCTGTCTAGGGACGAGATCGACGCTTATCTCGCTGCCGGCGAATGGCGCGGCAAGGCGGGCGGCTATGCGATCCAGGGGCTCGCCGGCGGATTTGTCGTGAAGCTCGTTGGCTCCTATTCCTCGGTCGTCGGCCTGCCGCTCTACGAGACCTTGTCGCTGCTTGCCGGGGAAGGTTATCCGGCCCATATCCTATGGCTCAACCGCGTCTAACGCGCCTTTCGAGGCCGATATGCAACGCAAGAAAGACGATACGCCGGGCACGGCGCGCCGCTGCCCCATTTGCGGCGAGCCGGCGAGCTTTGCGGAGCGGCCTTTCTGTTCGCGCCGCTGCGCCGAGATCGATCTTCACCGCTGGTTGAGCGATGCCTACCGCGTACCCGGTCAGGCCGCGCCCTCGGATGGAGCGGAAACCGCGCAGCACAAACCCGAACAGAAATAATTAGGCTTGGTGCGCTACTTTCGGTCTACACCGACACGCTCCCGCTCTTGGGAAGATCGAATGATCCCAAGCACCTAGAAGAGGGGCGCGCGGAGCGAGCTCGGCGCGGTAAATCTCGATGTTTTTCCTCATCTCGAAATTGCTGTGGTTCTTCGCGGACCCGTTCAGCTTCATCCTTCTTCTTGGACTCCTCGGGCTGGCGCTCAGCTTCGGTCGGCTGGCGCGTTTCGGTCGGGCGCTGCGCACCGTGTGCGTACTCCTGCTCGTGATCGTTTGCTTTCTACCGGTCGGGACTTTGGCGCTGCGGCCTCTGGAGGACCGATTCCCGCCGCCGCCGGCCGATCTGCCGTCGCCCAGCGGAATCATCGTGCTCGGCGGCGCGATCAATCGGGAAATGACGCTCGCCCGCAAACAGCCGGCCTTCACGCAAGGCGAGGCGCGGCTTACGGCAGGTGTCATCCTGGCGCGGCGCTATCCAACGGCGCAACTGATCTATAGCGGCGGCAATGCTGGTCTCAGCCCCGATGCGACCAGCGAAGCGGTCGGCGCGCACGAGCTTTGGTTGGCGCTCGGGGTTCCCGAGGCGCAGATGCGCTTCGAACCGAAGTCGCGCAACACTTGGGAAGACGCCGTCTTTACGCGCGGGCTCGTTCACCCGCGGCCGGACCAGACCTGGCTGCTCGTCACCTCCGCCTGGCATATGCCGCGCGCCATGGGCATATTCCGGCGGGTTGGCTTCAAGGTCATCGCCTATCCCGTCGATTACCGCACGTTCGGAAATTCGCGCGACTTTTTGCATCCTCGGATGGGGGGCGAGCAGATCAACATGCTCGAATACGCAATCCACGAATGGATCGGCCTTTTGGCCTACCGGCTGACCGGCAAGACCGACGCCTTGTTTCCAGCGCCCTAACTCCTTGTGTTTCCGACGATAACACAATAAAGGAGCCAGTTAAGAAAAGGCTCGCCGTCGTTATGTCGCAAAGTGATGGCGGACCTGCAGCAGGCCGTTCCCGGATCCGGGCGCCGAGCCGCAGAAAGGTGAAGGAAACATGCGTTACTGGTTATTGCTCTTCTCCGTCGTTCCGCTCTTCGCGTTCGCACACGCGGCTATGGCCGCGACGCAGACCGACTTTCTGGATTGTCAGCAGATGGAGAATCCGGATCGTGGCGTCGCCGGATGCACTAAAATTGTCGAGGATCCGAGCAACTCCGCACACGACCGCGCCGTCGCTCATTTCGACCGCGGAGTGGACTATTACGCCAAGGACGATTTCGACCACGCCATCGTCGACTGGAGCGAAGCGATTACGCTCGATCCGAATTACACGCACGCCTACAACAACCGCGCGAAGGCCTATCGGGCCAAGGGCGATTATGAGCATGCCATCGCCGATTACAGCGAGGCGATCAGGCTCGATCCGCAGCACGCCCTCGCCTTTAAGGGCCGCGGCATCGCCTATCTTCTGAGCGGCCAAGCCGCCAAGGCCGAACCCGATTTGCGCCAGGCAGCGACGCTCGAACCCTGGGATCTCTATGCGGCTTTATGGCTCGATATCGCCACGCGGCGCAACAACCAGCCGAGCTATATTACGCAATCGATTGACAAACTCGGAACAACCTCGGCTTGGCCGGCGCCCATTGTGTTCTGGTACGCTGGCCGGATAACGCCACGCGACGTCATCATCGCAACACAAGACCAAAGCCTCGTCGTGCATTCGGCACGCCTCTGCGACGCCGATTTCTATGGTGGCGAGCTGGTGCTGTCGACGGGCGACAAAGATCAGGCGGCGAAACTCTTCCAAAATGCCGTCAAGAGTTGCGCAAAAGCAGCCGACGAATATCCCGCCGCGGTCACCGAGCTCAAGACGCTGGGAAAGCCCATTGAAGAGCAAGGCGCCAGCGCCGAAGCGCCACAGGCCGGAAAGCCAATACAGTGAGTTAGGCGGCGATCCGCCGAACAAAGCGGGCGAGAGCGGGATCGTCATGATCCTGCTCTTGTTTTCTTTCGGTCGGAATGATCTTTTGCCGGTCCCGTCGCGATTGGGTTCCCGCTTTCATGTCGCTGACCCTCGTCATCGCCAATAAGGCCTATTCTTCCTGGTCGTTTCGGCCGTTCATCCTGATGCGGCATTTCGGCATTCCATTTGCCGAAATCGTCATCCCGCTCGGCGAGGAGACGACTCGCGCCGAGATCCTGCGCCATTCGCCGGCCGGCAAATGCCCGGTGCTGCGCGACGGCGCGCTTACCGTTTGGGATTCGCTGGCGATCATCGAATATCTTGCCGAACGTTTTCCGGATCTGCCGATCTGGCCGGGCGAAGCCAAGGCGCGGGCGACGGCGCGTTCGCTTGCCGCGGAGATGCATTCCGGATTTACGGAGCTTCGCGCCAATCTTCCGATGAACATGCGCCGTGCGCCCAAGCGGCGCGAAGTGCCCCCCGAGGCGCGGGCCGATATCGAACGGATCGAAGCCGCCTGGGCGGCGGCGCGGCAAACGTTTGGCGGGAATTGCAACTTTCTGTTCGGCGATTTCTCGGCGGCGGACGCGATGTTCGCTCCGGTCGTGAACCGGCTGCATGTCTACGACGTTCCGGTAGGCGCGGCGACGCGCGCCTATATGGATCGGGTGATGGCGCTGCCGGCTTACCGCGACTGGCAAAAGGGCGCCGAGGCGGAAAGCTGGCGGATCGGCAAATACGAGGATCTCTAGCCGCAGCGGTCGGGATCGGCGGCGGTGGCGCGGCTGCGGAGACATCGGATGCACATAAGCCCGCTGCAGTATCTGCCGCTCACCCTGCCGTTCTTCCTGCTGCTTGTCGCGGTCTTCGTGGGACTCGTCGCCTATATCGAAGTCCGCGCCCTGCATCATGCCTTCGTGAGCGCCGGGATCGGTACGCGCGCCGCGTTGTTTTTGCTGTTGGGCTCGCTGATTGGCAGTTCGATCAATATTCCCGTCGTCGAACTGCCGCCGGAAAACATAGTGTCGGGCGAAGAGATCAGTTTCTTCGGAATGCACTATACGGTCCCGGTGGTGGTCGAGTGGCCGGGCACGATCATCGCGGTGAACGTCGGCGGTGCCGTCATTCCGGCGCTGCTTTCGCTCTACCTGCTTTTTCGATATGGCCTGTGGATCCGCGCCGCGATCGCCACCGCCTGCGTAGCCGCCATCGCGCATATGCTTGCCACACCCGTGCATGGAGTCGGAATCGCCGAGCCGATCTTCGCGCCGCCGATTGCGACGGCGATCGTCTCGATCCTCATCTCGCGCACCTACGCGGCGCCTTTGGCGTACATCAGTGGCAGTATGGGCGTGCTGATCGGTGCCGATCTGCTCAATCTTGACAAAGTGCAAGGGCTCGGCGCGCCGGTCGCCTCGATCGGCGGGGCCGGCACGTTCGACGGCATATTCCTCACCGGCGTGATCGCGGTGCTGCTGGCGAGCCTCACGCAGCCGTACGAGCCGTCGGCGCACGGTTAGACCGCGAGTCTCATTTTGTGCGCTTCGATTTTGCTTCCGCCGCGTGATAATCGCGCCAGATCTTTTGCAGATCGACCGACGGTTTCGGATAGGACATGCGAAAATCCTCCATCGTGTCGGCGAGAATCCGCGAGACCGCGAGATTGCGAAACCATTTGTGATTTGCCGGGATCACATACCACGGCGCATGTTTTGTGCTTGTGGCGCTGATGGCGTCTTCATACGCGGCGATGTACTCATCCCAATGTTCGCGCTCTTTATAATCGGCTTCACTGATCTTCCAATTGCGCGTTCGATCTTCGAGCCGCTGCGCAAAACGGGCAAGTTGCTCGTCCTTGCTGATGTGCAGATAAAACTTCACGATATGCGTGCTCTCGTCGGTGAGTTCGGCTTCGAATTCGCGGATTCGCCGGTAGCGCGTCTTCCAGGTCGGCTTGTCGATCAGCTTGTGAACGCGCTCGACCAACACCGCCTCGTAATGCGAGCGGTTGAAGATCTCGATCTCGCCGCGCCCGGGCGTATGAATATGTACGCGCCACAGAAAATCATGGGCGAGTTCCAGCGGCGTCGGCTTTTTGAAAGAGGTGACGGTTGCGCCCTGCGGGTTCCAAGCCCCCATGACGTGGGTGATGGTGCCGTCCTTGCCGCCCGCATCGAGCGCCTGCAATACGACGAGCAAGGAGCGTTTGCGTTCGGCGTAAAGCAGCTTTTGCATCTCCGACAGCTTCTGTCGGTCGCGCTCGATGGTCTGCGCCGCCGTTTCGGCCGATTTCTCGCCCCCCTTGTAGGCGGGATCGATAGCGGCAAGCTTCAACTTGCTGCCCGGCGCGACCGCGAATTTCTTGCGGAAGTCCATGCAATTCCTTTATCACGCGGCGCGCCGAACGTCATGGTGCGCTCCCGGTTTCCGGATTTGGCGGGGAAGGGGATAGTGGGGCAATGACGCTGCACCTTCTGAAGCTTTGCGTCGGGGTCGAGTCGATCGCCGATCTCGAAGCGCGCCGCGCCAAACGGCGCCGCAAAGGCCTTTACGTCCATGTCACGCGCATGGTGCCGCGCCGCGCCGACGAATTGCTCGACGGCGGCTCGCTCTATTGGGTCATCAAAGGAAGGATCACGGTGCGTCAGGCATTGCGCGGCATCGAGCCTTTCGCCGATTCCGAAGGCGTCGGCCGCTGTCGCCTGCTGCTCGATCCTGCGCTCGTTTCGGTCGTGCCGCGGCCGTTCCGCGCCTTTCAGGGCTGGCGTTATCTTGCCGATGCGGACCGGCCGGCGGATCTGCGCGGCGTCGAGGACATGCCCGCGGAGTTGCGTCTCGAACTCGCCGCGCTAGGACTGGTTTAACGGGCCGGCTGCCGCCAGGCGGGGCCGGAGTTGGCGGCTCGGGAAATTCGTCGGCAAGGAAAGCAGCGTGGGTAGGGGAGAGAAGAAATCCGAACTCGCGGCGGGCGCGAGCGCAAAGACGGAAATCGACCGCTTTCTTGCCGCCGCCGCAAATCTGCCGGCGCAGCGCGCGGGCGGCCGCCTCGTTTTCGCGCTCGACGCGACGATGAGCCGGCAACCGACCTGGGACCTCGCCCAATCGCTTCAGGCCGAGATGTTCGCCGCCGCGGCGAATCTCGGCGGCCTCGCCGTGCAGCTCGTCTATTACCGCGGCTTTTCCGAATGCCGGGCTTCGCCCTTTCTCAACCGCGGCGAAGGACTCGCGGCTTGCATGACGGAGATCTCGGTGCGCGCCGGGCGCACCCAGATCGGCAAAGTTCTGCGCCATGTTCGCGACGCGACGAAGGCGGAACGGATCGGCGCCTTGGTCTTCATCGGCGACGCGATGGAAGAACAAATCGACGACCTTGCCCGGCTCGCCGGCGAACTGGGCCTTTTGGGCGTGAAGGCGTTTATGTTCCAGGAGGGCCGCGATCCCGCGGCCGAGGAGGCCTTCCGCCGCGTTGCCTTTCTCACGGGCGGCGCCTATGCCGCCTTCGATTCCAACGCTGCCCAACGGCTGAAAGCGCTGCTCGGGGCGGCGGCCGCCTATGCGGCGGGCGGGCTTGCCGCGCTTGAAGCGCGCCCCGAGCCCGAAGCCTCGTTGTTGCTGTCGCAGATGCGCTGATGCCCTATATCCTCGCCGGATTTATCGTCTTTTGGATCGTTCTTTCGGCGTTGCGGGGCTTTGCGCGCGCCAATCCCGCGGCGCTCGTCCAAGCTCTGCGGATGAGCGGCGGCGGCGCGGCACTGTTGCTCGCGGCGTTTCTTCTGTTGCGCGGCAGGATCGATCTGGCGCTCCCGCTCGGCGGTTTTGGCCTTTGGCTTCTCGCCAACCGTTCCGCGGGGGCTTGGTTCGGCAGGGCAGCGAGGCCGAGCTCACGGGTGCGTTCGGCGATGATCGAAATGGAGCTCGATCTCGCCTCCGGCGCGGTGCACGGCGTGGTTCTCGCCGGCGCCGACGAGGGCAAATCGCTTGACGCGATGAGCCGGCCGCAATGCGAAGCGCTTTACCGGCTTTGTCTGCGCGACGATCCGGACGGAGCACGGCTCCTAGAGGCGTATTTTGACCGCCGGTTTCCCGGATGGCGTGCGGCAGGTGACGCTGGGGACGACGCGCGGGGCCAGCGAGCGAACCATGCGCCGCGACGACCTGGCGTGATGTCCGAGGATGAGGCTTATGAGGTCTTGGGCCTTCACAAAGGGGCTTCGCGCGACGATGTCGTACGTTCGCACCGTTCGTTGATGAAGAAGCTCCACCCCGACCACGGCGGATCCACGGACCTTGCCGCCCGGGTGAACGAAGCCAAGGACGTTCTGATGCGCCGCCACCACTAACTCCCTACGCTACGCCGACAAATGTCAGTTTCCGAATTGGCTAAATTGTGCCTCGAATTGTTTAATTTTTGGTCGCGAAACAGGCGAAGCCGGATCGTTTGAGGCTGCGGCAGGCGGCCTCCGCATCGTCGGCGTCGAGTCCGGCGAAACGGGCGCGGTAAAGCGTCTGATCGCCCTTTCGAACTTTCTCGGTGAACGGCTCTGCGGCGTGAAGCGCGTGGGCGCCGCGCGCCTTGGCGCGGGCGAGGAGCTTGCTTGCCGCGGCCGCGTCGTCCGTCGCTCCGACTTGGATCATCCACCCGCTGCGTACCGGATCAGGCCGATCCGTCGGGACGTCGGCGCTTTCTTTAGTCATTGCTATCGGCTGCGAATCCTTGGCTGAAGATTGATCGCCTTGCGTCTCGGTCGTTTTGGCGTTCACGAATTTCACGGCGTTTTCTTCCTTCGCGGCGGGAGGGCCAATTTCCCAGCGCAGGATCGAAGGCGTGGTGGTGGACGTCGTCGGCCGTTCGGTTGAGCCGTCGTAAGCAACCCGGCGGGTCGGTCCGATCTGCATCGGCTGCATCGGCATCGGCGTACTGGACACGAAGGCGGGACGCGGAATTGGCGTTGGTTCGATGGAGGCTACGGGCAGAGGGCCGGGCGCGGGGACTGACGATATTCCGTGCGCCGGCTCGATCGGCCTTTCGGCCGCGCCGGCGGGCCGCCTCTCCCTCTCGACTTCGGCGATCATCGGCGCAGTACGCCGCGTCGAACCTTCGTCGATTTCGGACTCGATCAGGCCGGCCATGATCCGGTCGCGGCTCGCAGCGGTCGTTCCGCCCAGCACGACGGCGATGATGAAATGGCCGTCGCGCTTCACCGAGCTCAGGAGATTGAAGCCGGAATCGTAGGTATAGCCTGTCTTAATTCCATCCATTCCGTCGATTCGGCCGAGCAGATGGTTGTGGTTGCGGTGGACGACGCCGTCGTAAACGAAAGCCTTGGTCGAGAAATAGCGGTAATAGCGCGGGAACCGCTCCTGAATGGCGCGCCCGAGGAGGGCGAGATCGGCCGCCGTCGTGATCTGCGCGTCGTTAGGCAGGCCCGAGGCGTTGGCATAATGGGTGCGGGACATGCCGAGCGCATGCGCCTCGCGGGTCATCATCGCCGCGAATGTCGCTTCGTTTCCGCCAATGTCCTCAGCGACGGCAACTGCGATGTCGTTGGCCGACAAAGTGACGATGGCCTTGATCGCATTCTCGACGCTGATTGTATCGCCGGGATCGAGCCCGAGCTTGGTCGGCGCTTGCGCCGCGGCATGCGCCGAAATCGGTATGCGCGAGTCGAGGCGAAGACGGCCCTTTTCGATCTCCTCGAAGAGCAGATAGAGCGTCATTACCTTGGTGATCGAAGCCGGGTGGCGCAACGCGTTCTCGTTGCGCGCATAGAGGACGCGCCCGGAATTGGCGTCGACGACGATCGCGGCGAAATTGGTAGGTGTGGTCCGGGCCACGCGGTAGGCGCGCATTTGACGCGCGTGGTATGCATGGCGCCGGACTCGATGGTAGGCGTACCCCCAATAATGATGATGGCGATGATGGGCTTGGGCCGGAGGAGCGAACCAGGCGAACGAAAGGCACAGACTGAGCGCTACGAGCAGGGGGCGAACTCCCCCGCGACCCTTCAGCATGACGCGGTTTTCCCTGACTTTGCCGTTTAAACGCGCCGGCAAGTGGGAACGCCCCGGTCCGCCGACTAAAAACTCTCCTGAAATCATACGTTTGGAGAATACGCCCTAGGGAAGGCCTGGCGCGCCGCTCCTGAACTGCGAGGCGGAGGCCGCACTGCCGATGCCCCAACAGTCCGATCAAGAACGCTAAGTCGTGCCGGTTACCTGGGCGTTAATGGAATAGGAACAGCTCGATGGAGAAGTGCCAGGACGGGATTTTTTGTTGCGGCGCAAAAATGTTCTTGACCTCAATTGTGCATTGCACTATATGGACGGTTGTGAGTGAGCGGGTCCGCTTCGTGCGGTTCCCGCCACCGATGCCTATCCCCTCCCAAGGAGTTGACGATGTCTTCGAATTTTGAGGAATTCCAGAAATTCGGTAAGGAACAGCTTGAGACCGCGAGTTCGGTTGCCGCTTCTCTTGCCAAGGGCTTCCAGACCATTGCCGCCGAGACGACCGACTATTCGAAGAAGTCGCTCGAGAGCAATTCCGCTTATCTGGAGAAACTGCTCGGTGCCAAGTCGCTCGACAACGCGATTCAGATCCAATCCGAATACGCAAAGTCGGCCTATGAGGGGTTCGTAGCCCAGGCAACCAAACTCGGCGAACTCTATACGATTCTCGCCAAGGAAGCCTTCAAGCCGGTGGAGAGCGTCTTCGCCAAGGTTCAGGCTGTCGCAACCAGCGCCAAGGTCGCCAGCACCAAGTAAATACCGCCAGACGGAACCCGGGGCCCTCCCGCAATCGGGTCGCCGTTGATGTTTCGCTCGCCCCTTTGGGGCAGGAAGGCTCGACCCCGCGTCGGGCCTTTATCTTTTGCGCCACGCCGCACGGATTGGCGGGTCTATCCACCTCCGATCGCGAAAAATGCCCGAGTCGAGCCGACGCGGCAACGATTTCCCAAGATCATTAAGCCGCACGGCTGGATCCGGACGTGCTAGTCTCTATCTTGCATAGGGGGCGCGGGAAAGTGCGTCCCCCTCGACGAAATCGCGGTAGTCGAAAAGGGCGAACCGGAGTTATGATTTCCGAGTTGAGCGAAACGCCGGCCGCGATTCCGGCGTCATGCCCGGTGTGAATGGAGACAAGGATGCCGTTACGGGCGGCTAAAGATCAGCAAAGAGGTGGTGATCTCGGATCGGGCACCGGCACAGCGGTCATCGCGCGGCCGAAGACGCAGACGCGGCGGCCAAGCATGTACCGCGTCCTGCTGCTCAACGACGATTACACGCCCATGGAATTCGTGGTCACGGTTTTGCGCAAGTATTTCAACAAAGGGCCGGAAGAGGCGACGCGGATCATGCTCCATGTCCATCAGCATGGCGTCGGCGAATGCGGGATATTCACCTATGAGGTTGCCGAGACGAAGGTCACCCAAGTGATGGACTATGCCAGGAAGCATCAGCACCCGCTACAATGCATCATGGAAAAGAAATGAGACACCGCCATGCCGTCCTTCTCGCGTAATCTCGAACAGACTCTGCATCGCGCCCTTGCCGTCGCCAACGAGCGCCATCACGAATATGCGACGCTCGAGCACCTTCTGTTGAGCCTGACCGAAGACAGCGACTCGGCGGCCGTGCTGCGCGCCTGCTCGATCGATCTCGAACTCTTGCGCAAGAATCTGCGCGATTACATCGACCAAGAGCTTGACAATCTGGTCGGCGACGGCCGCGAGGATGCCAAGCCGACGGCCGGATTCCAGCGGGTGATTCAGCGCGCCGTGATCCACGTCCAGTCGTCGGGCCGCGAAGAGGTGACCGGCGCCAACGTGCTCGTCGCGATCTTCGCCGAGCGCGAGAGCCACGCCGCCTATTTCCTGCAAGAGCAGGACATGACCCGTTACGACGCCGTGAACTACATCAGCCACGGCATCGCCAAGCGGCCGGGGCTTTCCGACACTTCGAAGACGGCGCGCGGCGTCGACGACGACGAATCGCGCGACTCCAAGGATAAGGACGGCGATTCCAAGAAGAAGGAAGGCGCGCTCGAAGCCTATTGCATCAACCTCAACAAGAAGGCGCGCGACGGCCGCATCGATCCCTTGATCGGCCGCGATGCGGAGGTCCTGCGCACCATCCAGGTGCTCTGCCGCCGCCACAAGAACAATCCGCTGATGGTCGGCGATCCGGGCGTCGGCAAGACGGCGATCGCCGAGGGCTTGGCGCGCAAGATCGTCAAGAACGAGGTGCCGGAAGTGCTCGCCGACGCGACGGTCTTCGCCCTCGACATGGGCACGTTGCTGGCCGGCACGCGCTATCGCGGCGATTTCGAAGAGCGCCTGAAACAGGTGATGAAGGAGATCGAAAACCACAAGAAAGCGATCCTGTTCATCGACGAGATCCACACGGTGATCGGGGCAGGGGCGACCTCGGGCGGCGCGATGGACGCTTCGAATCTTTTGAAGCCGGCTCTGGCGCAAGGGACGCTGCGTTGCATCGGCTCGACCACGTACAAAGAATACCGGCAATATTTCGAGAAGGACCGGGCGCTCGTCAGGCGTTTCCAGAAGATCGACATCAACGAGCCGTCGGTCGCGGACGCAATCGAGATCATGAAAGGGCTGAAGCCCTATTTCGAGGAGTTTCACAAGGTCCGCTACACCGGCGAGGCGGTAAAGGCCGCGGTCGAACTGTCGGCCCGTTACATCCACGACCGCAAACTGCCGGATAAAGCGATCGACGTGATCGACGAGACCGGCGCGAGCCAGATGCTGGTGGCGGAGAACAAGCGCAAGAAGACGATCGGCATCAAGGAAATCGAAACGACGATCGCGACCATGGCGCGGATCCCGCCGAAGAGCGTCTCGAAGGACGATACCGAAGTACTCCAACATCTCACCGAGACTTTGGAGCGGGTCGTCTATGGGCAGAACCGCGCCATTCAGGCGCTCACTTCGGCGATCAAACTGGCGCGCGCCGGGCTGCGGGACGGCGAGAAACCGATCGGCAGCTATCTCTTCTCCGGCCCGACCGGCGTCGGCAAGACCGAGGTGGCTCGCCAGCTGGCCGTCGCTCTCGGCGTCGAGCTGATCCGCTTCGACATGTCGGAATATATGGAGCGCCACACCGTGTCGCGGCTCATCGGCGCGCCTCCCGGCTACGTCGGGTTCGATCAGGGCGGCTTGCTAACCGACGCCATCGACCAGCATCCGCACAGCGTCCTGCTGCTCGACGAGGTCGAGAAGGCGCATCCCGATCTCTACAACATTCTGTTGCAGGTGATGGACCACGGCAAGCTCACCGATCACAACGGCAAGCAGATCGATTTCCGCAACGTGATCCTCATCATGACGACCAATGCCGGAGCTTCCGACATGGCGCGCTCGGCCTACGGCTTTACCCGCTCGCGCCGCGAGGGCGACGACATCGAGGCGATCAACCGGATGTTTGCGCCGGAGTTCCGCAACCGGCTCGATGCGGTCGTGGCCTTCGGCCATCTGCCGCCCGAAGTCATCGCCAAAGTCGTCGACAAGTTCATCATGCAGCTCGATGCGCAGCTCGCCGACCGCAATGTCACGATCGAACTCACCGACGAGGCGCGCAATTGGCTGGTCGAGAACGGTTACGACGAGCAGATGGGGGCGCGGCCGATGGCGCGCGTCATCCAGCAGACGATCAAGACGCCGCTCGCCGATGAAGTTCTGTTCGGCCGCCTGAAGAACGGCGGAACGGTGCGCGTCGTCGTCACTGCGGAAGAAGACGGCAGCAAGAAGCTCGGCTTCGTCTTCCCCGAAGGGCCGGTTCTGCCGCGCCTCGAACGCGACATCGTCGAGGCCGGCAAGAAACGCGTGCGCGCCGAGCCGGAAGTGCGCCGCGCTCGCGCCCGCCGCCTGCAGGGCGAGGAAGACGAGGAAGGCGAGGGCGAGTTCGGTCCGGATCTGCCGGAAGGCGACGCGGAAGCCGAAGCCGCGACCGATCAAGCGGACGAGGCGGAAAATTCATCCGGCATCGTTCCCAACGTGCCGTCGCAGGGCTAAGCGCGCACCTACGATTTCGGGCTTCGCCGCAATGGCGGCGGAGCCCGAAGTGCGTTTGAGGGGCGTGCGCTGGATCCCCATGCTGAGGGCTATGGCGAGTTTACGGCTTCAATGCCGCGACGATCTTAGCGCGATTGGCTTCGAGCACGGCGGGATCTTCCATGCGGCCGTTGTGGGCGGGTCGCAGCTCGACGCCTTCCCAGCGCGGCAGGATGTGGAAGTGGAGATGGAAGATCACTTGCCCTCCCGCCTGTTCGTTGAACTGCATGAGGCTGATGCCTTCGGCGCG
>JASHUD010000026.1 GCA_030040215.1 Methylovirgula sp. | reverse complement strand
TCGCGCGCCTTTCGGCATTCCTCAATACCGATCTCTCCGCCTTCTATTTCGATATCCGCAAGGACACGCTCTATTGCGATCCGCCGTCGAGCGAGAAGCGCCGCGCCGCGCTCGAAACGATCGAGCGGATCTTTCGCGCCGTCACGCTGTGGCTCGCGCCGATCCTCGTCTTCACCTGCGAAGAGGCGTGGCTCTCGCGCTATCCGGAAGCAGTGTCGGTGCACCTCGAAACCTTCCCCGAAATTCCCGGCGCCTGGCGCGATGAGGCACTCGCCGCGAAATGGGAGAAGATCCGCAAAATTCGCGCGGTGGTCACCGGCGCGCTCGAGATCGAACGTGCCAAGAAACACATTGGCTCGTCGCTTGAAGCCGCGCCGATCGTCTATATCGCCGATCCCGATCTGCTGGGCGCGCTCGACGGCGTCGATTTCGCGGAGATCTGCATCACCTCGGACATTGCCGTCGAAGCAGCCGGGGGGCCGTCTGACGCGTTCCGCCTGCCGGATGTGCCGGGCGTCGCCGTCGTCTCAGGACTGGCCCAGGGCCGCAAATGCGCGCGCTCTTGGAAAATCTCGCCGCTCGTTGGAACCGACCCGGAATTTCCCGACGTGACGCCGCGCGACGCGGCGGCGCTGCGCGAATGGAAGGCGCTGGGGTTGTGGCCGTGAGAGAAGCGGCAACGTTCCCATCGAAACGCGCCGCGCAGCCGCGCGCTTGGGGAGCGCTTGCGGCGCTCGCCGTATTTGCCTTGGATCAGGCCAACAAGCTTTGGTTCCTTTACGGCTATCATCTTGGCGCGCGCCAACCGGTGCGGTTGACGTCGTTCCTGGACCTCGTCCTCGCCAAGAACTCGGGCATTTCCTATTCGCTGCTCAGCGCGCACGGCGCGGTCGGCCGCTGGTCTCTTTTTGCTTTGGCGATCGTCGCCACGGCTCTGCTGGCGCTATGGCTCTGGCATACCAGCACATGGGCCGGTGCGCTCGGCCTCGGGCTCATCATTGGCGGCGCGCTCGGCAACGCCTGCGACCGCCTGGCTTATGGCTATGTCGCCGACTTCTATCATTTTCACGTGGGCAGATTTTCCTGGTACGTGTTCAACCTCGCCGATGTGGCGATTTGCGCCGGCGTCGCGCTGCTTCTGCTGGAGCCGCTTGCGAGGCCTGCGAAAGACGCTTCCTGACGATGCCTACAAATTGCCGTGAACTATGGCATGATAGGGCTTACGGTTGGTGAGGAGATCCCGATTTGGAAACGCGCCGGATCCGTAGACTTGCGCTGACCGCGAGCGCGGCGTGGCTCGCCCTCGCCTTGCCGGGAGCGGCGCACGCCGACGACTGGTGGAATTCCGTGCTCGGATTCATTGGTTGGGGGCCCAACAAAGCCGACCAGGGCATCGATTATACGGCGCGGCCGGCGTTGGTCGTGCCGCCCAAGATGGATCTGCCGCCGCCCCAGACAGCGGTTGCCAAGCCCGCCGATTGGCCGAATGACCCGGATGTCGCCGCGCGCCGCGCGGCCGATGCGGATTCCCGCCGGCCCGCGCCGCCAACCCCGGTCGCCGACGCGACCGATAACGGGGATACCGCGGATGCGGCGGGTCAATCCGCTTCGCCGGCGAAGCCGGCGGCCGGGAAGGACGCCAAAAATCTCAATTGGGTCGGCTCGCAGAGCGCCGGGTTGAGCGGCGCCGGAACTTCGGTTTTTAGCGGCGGTTCGCAGGCGCTGAGCATGCCCAATTTCGACATCACCAATATTTCCACCTGGAATCCGTTTAGCGCGCACGACGACACGAAAGAGGTGCGAACGTTGAAAGTCGGCGACGAGCCGCAGCGCGAATATCTCACCCAACCGCCGCCCGGCTATCGCTCGCCGATTCCCGTCGATACGGATTCCGACACGTCTCAGGCTGCCAGCGCTCCGGGTAGCGCAGCGGCTTCCGTCAGTACCGCTCCCGCCACCGGCAAGTAGCTGCGGCTCGCGCCGCGCAGCTTCAAGGCTTGTTGGGACCGCGGCCTAGCAGTTTGGCCATCTCTTCTTCGAGCGATTCCATCGGATCCGGTACCGGCGTCGGCTCATGGGGCGAGCTTTCGGATGCCGGAGGCGGTGGGATAACGTCCGTGGATGGTTTGAAGGATGGAGCGGAGCGTGCCGGCCAGCGCAAAAAGCCCGGCGCATTCGTCGGCGCCGGTTTCGGCGGCGGATTGGACGCCGCTGCGGGGAGTTCCGGTTCGACTCGCACCGGCGGCTCGGCAGGTTTGATGTCCGGGCGCGACGGTGTTCGACGCGGCGCCGCAGTGGGCGGCACCGGGGCGCGGCTCGCCGGCCGCACGGCCGCGGCGATTTCCTGGGCGGCCGGCTGCAGCGGTTCGGGAATCACTGGGCTGAGCGGCGGCAGAGGAGTGACGGGCGGCATGGGGGTGGCCGGCGGAAGTTTGGGTTCCGCGGGTTTCGGCGGCGCGACCGGCTCTTTGATGTCTTTGTCGCGGATCTCCTTGGCATCCTTATCGCGCAGCTCCTTTTCGCGCCCGCGCGCCTCCCGCGAATCGCGCGCCTCGGCGCGGACGATCTGCGATTCGATCAGGATGTCGTTGGGTCCGCCGATCATGATGAGATGTTCGGTGTTGTCGCGACGCACGATCACGAGCTGACGCTGCCGATCGAGGTCGAAGGCATCCACGATGCCCAGCCGGAGCTGCCTTCCCCTGCCGCCGGCCATCCGCAGCCGGCGTCCGAAGGCGAGCCGGAAAATCAGTAAGATGAGCACCGCGGCGACAAAAAAACAGATCGCCACAGCGGCAATAATGAACGGTTTTTCTCCGAGGCTGCTCAACGCCGACATGGAACGCTCGCTTAACTGACCTGAAGACACGCCCTCATAGGCCGCATCCAGTGCGATCATAACGTTTTGATCTATCGCATTTGGACATAACAAACCAGCTTCTGGATCGACCCCCGGTATCCTAGCACGGGCTTCCCGCGGGGCACCGTTCAAGGTTAAGAAATAGTTAAAAAGCCGATTTCGGGGCTCCGGCCGCTGCAAGGGACGGCATCCACGCGCCCCACGGTGGGACAAAGAATATCTGGATTGCAATGCAGGAACGAGCGCCCCATTCTGGCGAATCGAAAATGGCTGCGGCACTCCCGGGGCAAATGAGGAGGCCTCGCCTCGACGCCGGGGGCCGATATCGAAACTCCATTGCCTTAGAATGGCTTTGCGCATCATCTTAGCAAAGAGCTTGACGCGTCGGATATGTGCTACCCGGCGCGGCTTGCGACAGAAGTGGGCCAAATGACCGACCAGCCGCTTGCCTTCGATCGCACCGAACGCACGGGAAGCCCGGGGCTGGTTTTGCTTTTCGCGGCGTGCCTCGTGGTGCCGATCGCGGCTTTCTCGGTTCTGCCGAAGGAAACCGCGGGCACGCTGGTCATCGGCCTTTTGACGCTGCTCGCGGTCATCGGGATCTTCGGACTGTTCGGCTATGCCGTCGGATTTCTGCAGTTCTCCGGGCGGGCGCTGCGCAACGACCTCACCAAACTCGTATGCGACAGCGGGCCCGAGGGCCTGCTGGTCAGCGACGCCGACGGCAAGATCCTTTATGCCAACGAAATCTATGCGCGACTCTCGGGCGCCGCCGATGCAAGTCAATTGAAGATCGTCGAGCGTCTCTTTTCCGGTCCGGCCGACGTCTCGGAAGCGGTCTACCGGCTCGCCGAAGCGGCGCGTGAGGGAAAGCGCAATTCCGAGGAGCTGCGGCTCGCCCCGCCGCTGAGCGGCGATGCCGAGGTCGGCTGGTACCGCATCCGCGTGCGCCCGCTCAACTATCGCGGCGGCAAACGCACGACGCTTTGGTCCGT
>JASHUD010000198.1 GCA_030040215.1 Methylovirgula sp. | reverse complement strand
TCCGGCGTGCTCTGGCGCGAGGTGATGATCGATCTGCACAGACGCGAATTTCCAGACGTTGAGCTCGAACATCAGCTCGCCGACGCGCTCGGCATGCAGCTCGTGCGCCGCCCGAAACAGTTCGACGTGATCGTCACCGACAATCTGTTCGGCGACATGCTGTCGGATGTCGCGGCAATGCTTACCGGCTCGCTCGGCATGTTGCCTTCCGCCTCGCTCGGCGAGGTGGATGCCAAGACCGGGCGCCGCAAGGCGCTCTACGAGCCGGTGCATGGTTCGGCGCCGGACATTGCCGGCAAGGGGCTCGCCAATCCGATCGCCATGATCGGCTCGTTCGGCATGGCGCTGCGCTATTCTTTCGGGCTCGCTGACCTCGCCGACCGTATCGAGCGGGCGATCGCCGGCGTGCTCGCCGAGGGTTATCGCACCGCCGACATCAAGGGCGATGCGGCAAAGTCGGTCTCCACGCGCGAGATGGGCGATGCGATCCTGGCGGAACTGTGGGGCGCCGCTTGAGCGGCCGCCTTTCCCGGAGGCATGCGTGGCATGCCGTCCGGGATCCAGGACAACGCATCCAAGAATCGTGAGTTTGCCCCTAGGTCCCGGCTCTTCGCTTCGCTTCGGCCGGGAAAGTGATGTGGTCTACGACGACAGCAGCGGGCCCCAGGCCGGATCGGACGCGTAAGAAGGCGTCGGCACCTGGTATTCGCTGCGGCCGAACACGTCGATCATGAAAATATGCGGACCCGAATCGCCGCCCGGGTCGCGGAAGAACATCAGAAAGAGCCCGTTCGGCGCCCAGGTCGGGCCTTCGTTATGGAAGCCTTCGGTCAAGATCCGCTCGCCCGAACCGTCCGGCTTCATCACCCCGATCGCGAACGTGCTGGCGCCTTGTTTGGTGAAGGCGATGTAATCGCCCTTCGGCGACCAGACGGGCGTCGAATAGCGCCCGTCGCCGAACGAGATCCGCTGCGCATCTCCGCCCGCGGCCGGCATGACGTAAAGCTGCTGGGTGCCGCCGCGATCCGAGTCGAAGACGAGCTGCGAGCCGTCCGGAGAGAACGACGGCGAGGTGTCGATCGCCGAAGATTGCGAGAGCCTAGTCGTCGCGCGCGAGCGGATATCCATCTCGTAAAGGTTGGAGACGCCATTTTCCGACAGCGACATCACGATCTTCTGCCCGTCCGGCGAAAAGCGCGGCGCGAACTCCATTCCGGGAAAATTGCCGACCACCTCGCGTTGTCCGGTCTCGATGTTGAGAAGCAGAACCTTGGGATCGGTTGCGACGCCGAAAGCCATGTAGGTGACGTCTTGCGATGACGGCGAGAAACGCGGCGTGACGACGAGATTGTCGCCGCTCGTCAGATAACGCACGTTGGCGCCATCCTGGTCCATGAGAGCGAGCCGCTTGCGGCGCTCCGTAGCGGGCCCGGTTTCGTCGACGAAGACGATGCGGGTGTCGAAGAATCCTTTTTCGCCGGTGATCCGCGTGAAGATCGCATCGGCGATGATATGCGCGACGCGCCGTTCGTTGTTCGGGTCCGTTACATATTGCTCGCCGGCGACCTGCGCGCCGCTGGAAACGTCCCACAGCCGAAATTCGGTCTGCAACCTTCCATCCGGGCCGGGCGCGCTGCGCCCGGTCACGACGAATAGCGCATTGGCGTTCTTCCAAGCCTCCATCTGCGGCGCTTGGTCCGGGTTGGTCACGTGTTCCGGAAACGTGTTCGGATCGACCGGCGTGAGAAATACCGAGTGGGCGAAATTGTTGCTGATCACGCCGCTGAGGTCGGCGCCGGTACCGCCGGCAAATTGCGTCACTGCGACCGGAACCGGCTTGAATTGATTGCCTGACTCGACGTTGAAATAACGATCTTGGGCAAAAGCGAATTTGCCGGATAAGGCGCTCGATGCCAGTCCGAGAATGAGTCCGGAGACCGTTCGTCGGGTGATAAGCATGGTTTCGGTCCGCTTGGTTCGAAATAAGCCTGGAATGGGGAGGCACGCCACCGGGCGCTACATATCCTCGTCGTTGAACCGGACGACCCGGTCTCTCCATTCGTCATAGTAGGGCTTGAATATGTCAGGAACGGGTAAGGGGTCGCAGGTATGCACCGCCCGCAGCGCACTTTCCGCAAGCGGCTGCCAGGCGGGATCGCTCGGCGGATTAAGCAGGGTCGGATCAGACGCCAGCGAACCGTCGAGGTTCAGGGGAACGCGGATTTCCGGCACGTATTTGGGTCCTTGCGGCAGGCTGATCGGCTGCGTCCAACAGCCCTGAAATTTGTCCTGGAACCAGCCTTCCATCTGCGCTTCGAGCGACGGCGACATTTTTACGGCGTTGGCGGTCGGCGAACCGAGGGAAGCGAGTTGCTGCAGTTCCTTGCCGGTCGCGGCCTTGCGTTGCGCCGGCTCTCTACTCAACAGCCGCGCGATGTCGTCGGCGCTGAATTTCCGCGCCGGATCTTTGCTGTCGTCGCCCGACTTCGGCTTGTCCTGCGCAAGCAGTTTAGCGATCTGGTCAAGTTTGAGTTCCGGCTGCTTCGTCATCTCCTTCGTATTCTTCGGCGGTTCCTTGTTCGGGTTGGGCTGGATCTGCTCGGCATCCTGTGCGCTGTCGGTGACT
Source organism: Methylovirgula sp. (assembly GCA_030040215.1). Lineage (GTDB taxonomy): Bacteria > Pseudomonadota > Alphaproteobacteria > Rhizobiales > Beijerinckiaceae > Methylovirgula. The sequence continues at coordinate 2,299 of JASHUD010000198.1, read as the reverse complement.
GGAGGAACCGGCGCGAGCTTGGTTGGCGGCGGCGGGGTCGTCGCGGCTTGTACCGGCGGTTTCTGCGGCTCGACTTTGTCGGCCAGTCCCGGATCGGCCACTCGTTTCAGAGGCGGGGGCGGGGTCGGCACGTCGCGCTTTGCCTCGGCAATCGGCGGCTTTGGCTTATCTTCCACCGTATCGGCGACCTTATCGACTTTCTGCTTCGGCTGAACCTGTTTGGCACTCTTGTCGCCATGCATGATCTGGTTGAAATCCTGCATGCTCACCATCTCGATCGGAATCGTTTCCGGAGCATCGTCGAATTTCGGACCGCGGGAAAAGGACACAAAAGCCAGCACGAGCAAAGCGGCGTGCGCGGCGCTCGAAGCGATGTAGCCGGGCTTTCCCGATGCGTCCATCGAAGCTCAATTTTTGCTCGGCTCGGTCACGAGAGCAACTCTCTTGTACCCAGCCGTGGTGATGATCGACATGACCTCGGCGATCCTGCCGTAGTTCACGTTGTTGTCGCCGCGCACGTAGATCCGCTGGTCGAATCCGTCGTGCGCCGCGCCCTTCAACTTGTCGGCAAGCTGATCGATCGGCACGAGATCATCCATGAGATAGATCGCGCCCTTGTCGTCGATTGCGATCGACAGCGGTTTTTGCTCGATGTTGAGCGCCGAAGCCTTGGTATGCGGCAGATCAATCGGCACGCCGGTCGCCAGCAACGGCGCAGCCACCATGAAGATGATGAGCAAGACGAGCATCACGTCGATGAACGGCGTCATGTTGATCTCGCACATGGCCTTGTAGCGGGGGACGCCGCGACGATGCCGGCCGCCGCTGCGAGTCGGCGTAGCGGTGGTCACAGCCATGCGGTTACTCCTCTAATCGAACGCGAACCCTCTCCCATTGGGAGAGGGTGGCCGGCGGAACCGGCCCGCTGAGGCGTCACGATCTGGCAATTCGGAAACATGGCAACCCCTCATCCGCCCTGTTCTGCAGGGCACCTTCTCCCACGGGGAGAAGGACATCGCGCCACCTTAGGCGGCGCGATCGCGCGTCCCGTGCTGATCGATCTGCCGCGATAGGATCGCGGAAAATTCATCGGCGAACCCTTCGAGCTGTGCCTGTTTCTTTGCTACGTCGGCCTGCAGTTTATTGTAGGCGATGAGCGCCGGGATCGCCGCGAACAGCCCGAGCGCGGTCGCAAACAACGCCTCGGCGATGCCGGGCGCGACGACCGCCAGCGACGTATTCTTCGAGGCGGCAATCGAGCGAAACGAGGTCATGATGCCCCAAACCGTGCCGAACAGACCGACGAACGGGGCGGCCGAGGCAACCGTCGCCAGCACCAACAGGTGGGATTCGAGTTTTTCGGTCTCGCGGGCGATCGTCACGTCGAGCACCTTCTCGATGCGCGTCTGCAGGCCCATAAACGAGCTCGCCGCGGTTTGCACGGAGCGTTTCCATTCGTGCATCGCCGCGACGAAAAGGCTTGCCATGCCGCTCGTCGGCCGCGATGACAAGGTCCCGTAAAGCTCCTCGAGAGAATTGCCCGACCAGAAGGCCTGTTCGAACCGGTCCATGGCTTTTTGCACCTTCGCAAACAGCATGACCTTGTTGATGATGATCGCCCAGCACCATACGGAGGCCGCGAGCAGCCCGATCATGACCAGTTTGACGACGATATGCGCCGACAGGAACATGCTCCAAAGCGTGACTTCCGCGCCCGGCGCGGCCAGTGCGGAAGTAGCGATGTCGGCTGGATTCATGTCATTCGTCCTCGCAAACCGGCGATGAAGAGCAAAAACGCGCGCCGATACCGCAAAACTGCCGTTCGCCGGCGAATCGAGCAGCCATTAATCCCCGCCGCATCGGGAATGGCAAATTCCGGGAAAAACCCAAAACTTCAAGATCGGACCGATGATTAGGCTTCTCCTTACCTGCAATTCGGTCATTTCTTGGGCTTTTGCCCGCGGCCAACCGCGCAAAGGCCACCGATCCTGTTGAGCCATTCTCAAAGTTAACATGGAGTTACGAAATCTATGGCGGCTTTGCGCGGCGAAGCAAGCGGCATGCGCTCGATGCCGAATATTTGCAATTCCGCCCCAGGGCCCCGGACGAGCGGCGCGGCCGCCGCGCCTCGCCCGTTCCCGGCGGCGCTAGGGGCCGTCGTCCGCGGCACGCCCGAGCAAGGCCTGGATTTCGGGCGGAAGGCGCTGCGCCCGTCCGCCCGCGACCGCCGCGACGCGGACCCGTGCGGCGGCCAGCAATTCGGCGCCGCGCAAAATCTTCTGCGCCATTTCGATCGAGG
>JASHUD010000197.1 GCA_030040215.1 Methylovirgula sp. | reverse complement strand
GCGCTCGATTGCCTTGATCGCCGCCCGCTTGATGTTGTCCGGCGTATCGAAATCCGGCTCGCCGATCGACAGCGAGATGATCTCGCGCCCGGCGTTTTTGAGATCGCGCGCTTTCTGCGTAACCGCAATCGTGGCGGAAGGTTTTACGCGCAGCAAAGCATCGGAAATGAAAGCCATAAGCGGGCGTTCCTATGCAGAGGGGAGCGTTGCGGCGCGAAACATAATTTCGCAACTGCGAGAGAGCAATCGAAAAAGACTGATCGCCTGAGGCGCTACGCCGCTACTCCGCAGGCGCGCCCTGCGCAAGGGCGCGCGGCTCGCCAGCCAAGCCGCGCCGCGTCAGGACGGCAATCGCAACCACCGCGATCAGCGCGCCGGCCAGCAAGTCGCAAAGGTAATGATCGCCGTTGCTGGGCGCGCCGAGGATCAACGCGGCATTGACCGCGAATAGCGGCACGACGATGCGCCGCACCGGCAGCAAAGCCCAAACGGTGATGAAAGCGAGCGCGGTATGAAAGGAAGGAAAGGAGACGAGCCCACGTAGATCCGTCAACGGCAAGGTCCGCATCGCGCCGCCGCGCAAGGCGAGGATATGGGGCACCTGATCCCAGCCCGCCCGCGGATCGGTGAAGGCGGGCAGAAGGCTGTCAGGGATGTTGAAATAGGAATAGGGGCCAAGCGTCGGGAAGACGGCGGCGATGCCGATCACCGCCGCGGCCGTGAACGCGAAGAGCGCGAGAAAAGCGCGCAACCGGGCAAGCCTGCCTGTGATCGCCAGCGCCACCACGGTGACGGCGATCTGCAGCATTGAGGTATTGTAGCAGAGCTCGAGCAACCGGGCGACGCGCGGTCTCTGCACGAGATAGGAAAGGTGCGTGCGAAAGTCGAAGCCGAGCGCCCGATCCGCGGCCGCGAGCGGCGCGTCCCAAAGCGGCCGGTCGAGCGCCGTGCAGAGATAGCAGAAGATTTCCAGAACAAGGGTGAAAAAGATCAGAAAAGCAGCGGCCTCGGCCAGCGCGGCGATGATCGCGTCGGGCCGCAGACGCAGGTAGACCCACCATAAAATGCCCATCACGGCGAGAAAGGCGGCGATCCGCAAAAGCGGCATGGCCGGAACCCGAAAACCCGCCGCCGGAATCCATAAGCAGTCCGCTACGGCAATCGCAATCGCCAGGACCCACGCCCAGCGCATCGGCGAGCGCATGTCGGCTGCGTTTCGATTTCCAGACATTTCTTCGCACCTTTTGGCGCCGGACAATTTGCCCGCCAAAGTGCAAGAATTCATAAAGCTGCGCGCAGAAACCCGAGCTGGCGTTCGAGAATGGCTGCAAGGCTTTGGGCGGGCGTCTTTGCGCCGGCGCGATCCAACCGAAGCGCGAGCGGCGCAAGATCGATGCGAGAGCCGTGAGAAGATTCGCCGGGCCGAATCAACTGCTTGAACCGCTACGCTGCTTCGTCCGAACCTCTCGAATTGCGCGCTTGTCGCGAATTTCGAGAGGTTGTTTTCACCATAGGTCGCGGAAATTTTTTGTTTGACGCGGCTCCGCGAATGCCGTTAACGCGCCGTCTCCAAGTTCAGCAAATTTTTGCTTCAATCGTCGTCGCGGCGCCTGGACAAACGCCGCGCAACGCTGGCGTGGCGATTTTAAGCCTCTGTTCTGGCTTAGAATCGCCCGAAGGAACTCGCCGCGCAACGCTGCGTTCCTTTCTCCATAGGCGGCGCATCGAATTCACCGAAAATTGAGCGATGCGGACCTGGAAGACGCTGGGCGCCGCGACTATCTCGCAACAGTCAATACAATCTTCTGGGTCTTGGAAACTTTTTCTGAGACTGTTGCGTTAGAGTCACGCATAGGATTTTTACCTCGGTCGGCGATTGATTGAGCTGCGTCAACCTGAGTCGCGTCTGTTTCTGCTGAATACGGGTGACGGCAAAGATCGTCTCGAGGATGGGTGCTGAGGGAGTTTTCCAATGTCGATTGCCGATCATTTCGATCATGCGCCGGATGCCGGGTTCGTTCGGTCTTATGATTCGCACGCAGCGCGTCGCCAATTTCAGATTTCGCTCGTCCTCGTTCTGATTTTGAGCGTTGCGGCCTTTGCGCTTGGTCTTCTCGTCCGGTTTGACGACCCGGCCGGGAACGGCGCGCCAAGCGCGGTGCATGACGTGCACTTCGCCGGAAACCTGGCGGATTTTCGAGGCTAAGCGCGATCCCGGCCACCGGCCGGAGACGATCGCGTAGGGTACCACGACCCCCGATGCCCCCGTAGGGTGGTCGTGCTTGGGCCGCGCTCCGCAAAGGACGCGGCCCTTTCTTTGTCAAAGGATGGGCGACGGAGGACAGAGGACGGATAAGAGAGACGGCTCCTCCGTCCTCTGTCTTCTGTTCTCTGTTGTCCGGTAAATCCTTCGGTAAAGGGACGGCCATAGACTGTCGATATGCGTCCAGCGCAACCTTTTGGCCGGCGCGGATCGGCAAGTTCGCCAAGCTCCGGCGCTACGGAATTTCGGCGGAGCCGCACCGATGCCGTGCCGCCCGTGCCGCCCGAGCTGCTCGCCGCGATCTTGCCGTCGCCGGAACGGAATGGGCCGGCGGAACGGCCAAAAGTTCACAAAGTGGCTTGGTCGTTTCGCGGCGCCGTTCTCGCCGGGCTTGTCGCCGGCCTGCTGAGCGCCGCGGTCAAGGCGACTTCGGTTCTGGACTTGGGCGGCGTCCTCGGCGCGGTTCCGCTCGGCGAAGCAAAAGTGCCCTTCGCCGTCGCTTTGGCCGCCGCCGGACTTTGGGGCGGCGCCCGCTCCGGCGCGCTCGTCCTGCTCGTCGCCCATTACCTGCTCAATCGTTTCGGCAAGACGAGCCACATGGCCTATGCGCTGGCCGGCGCCGCCGCCTCTCTCGTTTATGTGTTCATCGCCGAATTGCTCGGATTCGCATCCATTCATGCGCTGACCGGCGATGTCCTGTCCGGTGCCGCGGCGGGATTCTTCTATCGCCTCTTTGCTGCGACCGAGCGCAGCGCGGGAGGCGAAACGTCCGCCGAGCGTTAGAACGTTTTTCTTGTGGCAAGCGTCACGATGTCCTCTCTACAAACGTGCGCCGTTGGGCACACTGAGGGGCATGGCGATGCGCCTTACAGTAGCAATTCTCCTCGCGTTTCTGCCGGTCGCGACGGCGCGCGCCGACGGGCTTTTGGACCGTGTCGCCAATCGCGCGCCGGCGGCCGTGTCGGAAGACGATGGCGGCAGCGTTCTCGAACGCGCCGCCTTCATCAAGTCGCACCGCGACGATTTCTCCTTCCGGCTGCCGCTCGAATGCTATTCCTCGTGCACGTTGCTGCTCGCCATTCGCGGCGCCTGCGTCGCGCGAGGCAGCCACCTCTATTTCCATTCCGCCACGCTGGACGGGCGGCGTTCGCCGCGCTGGAATGCCTATGCCATGGGCTTTTATCCCGCGCCTGTCCGCCGCTGGGTCGTCGCGCATCGCGCCCTCGGCAGCCTGCGCTTCACGGTCTTGGACTGGCGCACCGCCGCCAATCTCGGGGTGCCGGTCTGCGACTAGAGGCTTTGCGCTTTGATCGGTCGCGGAGAATGCCCATATTGGCTGCATGCCCAAGCCCCCGCATCGCGCTCCTTCCCGTTCGAAAGCCGCACGGCCTGAGCAAAAACCGCTTGGCGAACATCTTGCCGCTTTGCTCAATCCGGCGCTCAACGCCGGCTTTGCCGAAGCGCCAGCCGCCTACAAAGATTTCGGAATCGCTCCGGGGCTCGGTGGCGTCGAGGCGACCGTCACCTCGCTCAAGGATCTGCTCGAGCACGGCGACCCGAACCTGCGCGGCAAGCAACCCTGGACGCCGCATCGCCCGGCGCGGCCGGAGAAGTCGGAAGGCGGCATCAAATTCAAGCTCGTCGCGGATTACCAGCCGCGCGGCGACCAGCCGACCGCGATCGGCGAACTCGTTTCCGGCGTTCAGGCCGGCGAGCGCGATCAGGTCCTGCTCGGCGTCACCGGTTCGGGCAAGACCTATACGATGGCGCAGATCATCGCCGCGACCCAACGTCCGGCCTTGGTGCTCGCTCCCAACAAGACGCTCGCCGCGCAGCTTTACGGCGAGTTCAAGAGCTTCTTTCCGGAGAACGCGGTCGAATATTTCGTCTCCTATTACGACTATTACCAGCCCGAGGCCTATGTACCGCGCACCGACACCTATATCGAGAAGGAAAGCTCGATCAACGAGCAGATCGACCGCATGCGTCACGCCGCGACGCGCGCGCTGCTCGAACGCGACGACGTGATCATCGTCGCCTCGGTCTCCTGTATCTACGGTATCGGCTCGGTCGAAACCTATACAGCCATGACGTTCACCTTGAAGGTCGGCGAGCGCATCGACCAGCGCCAGCTCATCGCCGATCTCGTCGCGCTCCAGTACAAACGCTCGGGCGGCGATTTCTACCGCGGCCTCTTCCGCGTGCGCGGCGACACGCTCGACGTATTCCCGGCCCACTACGAGGACCGCGCCTGGCGTATCCGCTTCTTCGGCGACGAGATCGAGGCGATTGCCGAATTCGATCCGCTGACCGGCGAGAAGACGCAGGACCTCGAATTCATCAAGGTCTACGCGAATTCGCACTACGTCACGCCGCGCCCGACGCTCGTCCAGTCGATCAAGGGCATCAAGGAAGAGTTGAAACAGCGGCTCGCCGAACTCTATGCGGCCGGGCGGCTCCTCGAAGCGCAGCGGCTCGAACAGCGCACTTTATTCGATCTCGAAATGATCGAGGCGACCGGCTCCTGCGCCGGCATCGAAAACTATTCGCGCTATCTGACCGGCCGCCGGCCCGGCGAGCCGCCGCCCACGCTGTTCGAATATCTGCCCGACAATGCCATCGTCTTCGCCGACGAATCGCACGTGACGGTGCCGCAGATCGGCGGCATGTATCGCGGCGACTTCCGCCGCAAGGCGACGCTCGCCGAATACGGATTCCGGCTGCCGTCCTGCATGGACAACCGGCCGCTGCGTTTCGAGGAATGGGACGCGATGCGTCCGCAGTCGATCTATGTCTCGGCGACTCCCGGCAAATGGGAGATGGAGCGCACCGGCGGCGTGTTCGTGGAGCAGGTGATCCGCCCGACCGGCCTCATCGATCCGCCGGTCGAGATCCGCCCGGCCCGCGCCCAGGTGGACGATCTGCTCGGCGAGGTGCGCGAAGTGGCGCGCGCCGGCTATCGCTCGCTGGTCACCGTGTTGACCAAGCGCATGGCCGAGGATCTGACCGAATATCTGCACGAACACGGCGTGCGGGTGCGCTACATGCATTCCGACATCGACACGCTGGAGCGCATCGAGATCATCCGCGATTTGCGGCTCGGCGCCTTCGACGTGCTGGTCGGCATCAATTTGTTGCGCGAAGGCCTCGACATTCCCGAATGCGGACTCGTCGCCATTCTCGACGCCGACAAGGAAGGATTTCTGCGCAGCGAGACCTCGCTCGTGCAGACGATCGGGCGCGCCTCGCGCAACGTCGACGGGCGCGTGATCCTCTACGCCGACCAGCAGACCGGCTCGATGCAGCGCGCCATCGCCGAGACCAACCGGCGGCGCGACAAGCAAGAGGCGTTCAACCGCGACAACGGCATCACGCCGGCCTCGATCAAGCGCGGCATTCAGGACATCCTCGGCTCGGTCTACGAGCGCGATCACGTGACGGTGGACGCGGGGCTCGCGGTGGCCGGCAATCTCATCGGGCATAATTTCCAGGCGACGATCGCCGATCTCGAAAAGCAGATGCGCGACGCCGCCGCCGATCTCGATTTCGAAACCGCGGCGCGGCTGCGCGACGAGATCAGAAGGCTGAACAGCGTCGACCTGGCGATCGGCCACGATCCGCAGGCGAGCCAAAGCGAGGTCGAAAGCGAAGCGGGCGCTTACGCCGGTCCGCGCGGCGCATCGCATGTGCCGGCGCATCGGCCGCATAAGCCGACCGATTCTGAGATGGGCCCGCACAATTTCGGCGGCGG
>JASHUD010000196.1 GCA_030040215.1 Methylovirgula sp. | reverse complement strand
AAAATCTGCCGGGCGATCACCGACGCCTTGAAGTTCGGCGCATAGGCATCGACGGTGGCGATCATCAGGTCGGCGACTTCCTCGCGGTGTTCGTCCCACGACGCGCCGTCCGGCAGCGTCGGCGCGACATGCTGGCAGAAGAGGCTTGCGACATGCGCGCCTTTCGGGGCAAGCGTCGGATCGAGGCTCGAGGCGATCACCATTTCGACGATCGGCTGTTTCGACCAGCCGCTTCGCCGCGCATCGAAATAGGCTTCCTCCATGTAGGCAAGCGACGGCGCGAAGACGATGCCCGCGGTATGATGTTCGGCGAGATCGCGGCCCGGCAGCGCAGCGAAATCCGGCAGCTCGGAAAGCGCGACGTTCATGCGGAACGTGCCGGAACCGCAGCGGTATCTGTCGATCCGCTCGCGAAATTCGGGCGGCAATGCCTCTTGCGCAACGAGGTCGCGATAGAGCAGCTTCGGACTGACATTGGCCGCGACGATCGGCGCGCGAAAAACTTCGCCGGCCTCGGTCACAACCCCCGCGGCGCTGCCTTTCTCGATCAGCACTTCCTTCACCGGCGACGAAACGCGGATCTCGGCGCCTTGCGCGCGCGCCGCCCGCGCCATTGCTTCGCTGATCGCCCCCATACCGCCGATCGCGTGTCCCCATTGGCCTTTGCGTCCGTTGACCTCGCCGAAACAATGGTGCAGCAGCACATAGGCCGTGCCCGGCGCATAGGGGCTCGCGTAGGTTCCGACGATCGCATCGAAACCGAACGCCGCCTTGAGCGGCGCGCACTCGAACCAATGGTCGAGGAAATCGCCGGCCGAACTCGTGAAGATTTCGACAAGGTCGCGCTGCGTCTCGATCCCCAGCCGGCGCAGGCGGTTGGCGAGACGCCCGGTCTTGACGATCTCGGCGAGCATCTTGAGCGGCGCGCCGCCGGCGACATTCGGCGGCGTCTCGAGCACGAGTTCGCGCAGAACGTCTGCCAACACATCGAGCCGCGCCGCATAGGCGTCGAGGCGTCCGGCGTCGCGGCCCGAGAATTTCGCGACTTCCGCTTGCGTGCGCCCCGCGCCGATTTTCAGGAAGCGCCCGTCTTGCAGCGGCAGAAAATTCTGCAGCTTGCGCTCGACGATTTTCAGGCCGTGCGCCGCGAGATCGAGATCGCGGATGATTTTGGGGTTGAGCAGCGAGACCGTATAGGCGGCGAGCGAATTGCGGAAGCCCGGATGAAATTCCTCCGTCACCGCCGCACCGCCGACCTTGTCGCGACGTTCGAGGACGAGCGGCTTCAATCCCGCCGCGGCGAGATAGAAGGCGCAGACGAGACCGTTGTGGCCGCCCCCGATGACGATCGCATCATGCATAGAAACATCGCCCTTAGCCCGCGCTCTCAGGGATAGTCGATCGGCGGCTTGCTGAAAACTCCAACGCGCTCGTCCGCTTGAAGGAAGGCGGCCGCGGTCTTATGTCGATGGCGTCGAAGTACGGACGGTCGATGCGCTCACCCAACGCGGTTTCTGCTTGCGAGCGGCAACGGCTCGACAGATGGCTGTGGTGCGCCCGCCTCGTTAAAACGCGCAAAGAAGCGGTACGGCTTATCGAAGAAGGTTTCGTCAGGGTCGATGCGCGCCGCGCCGACGTTCCATCGAAGCCGGTCGGCCCCGGCGACGTTTTGACGATCGCGCTCGAACGACAGGTGCGCGTCGTGCGCATCCTCGGCATCGCAGGGCGTCGCGGCCCCAGCCGCGAGGCTCGCGCTCTGTTCGAAGATGTCGCGGCGTAGAATCGCGCCGTCCGACCGACACTTGCTTGCCTAAGCGGCGCAAAGGCGATAGCAACCCAATGTTGCGGGAGCGCTGCGTGCCGAGCACTCTGCGCGGAGGAGTGGAATGACCTACGTCGTCGTCGAGAATTGCATCAAGTGCAAGTACACGGACTGCGTGGAGGTCTGCCCCGTGGATTGTTTCTACGAAGGCGAAAATATGCTCGTGATCCACCCCGACGAATGCATCGATTGCGGCGTCTGCGAGCCCGAATGCCCGGCCAACGCCATCAAACCGGATACCGAGAAGGGGCTTGAGAAATGGCTCAAGCTGAATGCCGACATGGCGAAAACTTGGCCGAACATTTCGCACAAGCGCCCGCATCCGCCCGACGCCAAGGAATTCGACGGCAAGCCCGACAAATTTGAGCTTTATTTTTCGCCCGAACCCGGCCAAGGCGATTAACCACTAAAGGGAGATCCGGCTTTGCGCCGGCGCCCAAGAAGGGCCGCCGGGCGGTAATTCTTTGATTTCTACCCCTTGTTGTGGTATTTTTATCTTTGTTGGCTGCCTTTGATCGTCCGGACCCCCTCGCTACTTGGCGGGCAGCAGCACGGCGTTTTTTCACTATATATCCCAAAGTGGCGATCCAACTGGCCTGAGTTCGCATCGCCTGGATGGTCCTCAAATGGCTGTGCTGCGGTCTGGAGCCGGATTGCGGCGTTGAAAGGTGACAGAAAGCGTCTGTTGCCTCTTTGTTCCGCCTCCACAGCGGAGCCAAATAGGAGTTTGCCGCGTATGTCCGCTAAAAAGACCAGAAAATTTCGCAAAACCAAGCCCTTGGCCGCAAAACCGCGGCACGGCGGGGTGAAGAGCGCAAAGCGGCATGCCGTGTCGAAGAAAGCGCGGCCGATGCCGCGCGCCAGCCGGTCATCGACCAAAGCATCGGTTAGGACGACGCACAAACCGGCCCGGACGGCCGCAAAATCCGGTGGCAAGCTGGCGGCCCGCAATCGTGCCGCCGCGCTGGCGCGGCTGAAGAAGGCGGCGAAGGCGCGGAATATGGCGCGCAAACCCTCCGCCAAGTCCGCGGCGGCCGCGAGGCTGCGCCGGGCGAAACATCCGGCTGCCCACAGCAAATCGCGCTCCCCGGCGGCGTCCAAGCTTCGCAAGAGCGCGCCGCCGCGCCAGCCCGCGGCCCGCAATGAGACGCAGAAAGTCCTTTCCGAGCGCCGCGCCCACGCCGCGGCGGTGTTGGCGCTGCGCGCCAGTGCGAGGAAGCTCGCCCCGAAGGGCCGCGAATCCGCCGCCGCCGAGAAGGCCCAGAAGAAAGCCGCGGGACCTGCGCCGCAAGCCCGGGGCGGCACGCCCGCGGCGCAAACGCCCGCGTCGCGGCCTTTCGAATCACGCCCCGGCGACATTCGCCTGCCGGGAATTGGCTTCCGGCCTGTGTCCAGACCGCCGGGAGGCGCGAAGCCGGGCTTCAAACCGGCGGAATATATCGTCTATCCGGCGCATGGAGTCGGCCAGATCCTGGCCATCGAGGAACAGGAAGTCGCGGGCTTCAAGCTCGAGCTCTTCGTCATTAGCTTTGCCAAGGACAAGATGATCTTGAAGGTCCCGACGCCCAAGACGGTCAGCGTCGGCATGCGCAAACTCGCCAGCTCGGAGGTCGTCAAACAGGCGCTCACGACGCTCACCGGCCGGGCTCGCGTCAAGCGGACGATGTGGTCGCGCCGCGCGCAGGAATATGAGGCGAAGATCAATTCGGGCGATCTCGTCGCCATCGCCGAGGTGGTGCGCGACCTCTATCGCTCGGAAGCGCAGCCCGAGCAGTCCTATTCCGAGCGGCAGCTTTATGAGGCCGCGCTCGATCGCGTGGCGCGGGAGATCGCCGTCGTCCAGAAGCTGACCGAAACGGAGTCGTTGAAGCTCATCGAAGCGCAGCTGCAGAAAGGTCCGCGCCGCGGCAAGACCGAGGAGGGCGAAGGCGATGCGGCCGCCAACTCGGACGACAGCGTCGAAGAAGCGGCCTAAGAAACTGATCAGTAATCAGAGATCAGTAATTAGGGATCAGTAATGCAGAGGCCCGGCCGGCGCGCCGGGCCTTTTGCTTGCGCTCCTCCGATCATCCTCCGGGTGATGTTCGATCAGCGCCCGGCGCAGCTTGTCGAGGGCGCGGCTCTCGATTTGCCGCACCCGCTCTTTGGAGATTCCAAGCCGGTCTCCGAGCGATTCCAGCGTCGCGGCGTTTTCGACGAGACGCCGCTCGCGCAAAATGTCGAGTTCGCGCGCCGTCAGGCTTTTCAAGGCGTTCTCCAGCCAGATCGCCCGCCGGTCGGCATCGATGGCGCCCTCGACGATTTCATCCGGCAGCGGACCGTCGTCGGGCAGAAGATCGAGGCGTTGCGTCGAAGGCGAAGCATCGCTTTCCGAAATCGTGGCGTTGAGCGACACGTCGGGGCCGGAAAACCGCGCGTCCATGAGCTCGACGTCGGCCCGGTGCACCCCAAGCGTCGCGGCAATCTGATCGAAGACCGCCGCCGACCCAACGCCGCTGATTGCCAGTTTGGCGCGTAACCTGCGCAGGTTGAAGAACAGCGCCTTCTGCGAAGAGCTGGTGCCGCCGCGCACGATCGACCAATTGCGCAGGATATAGTCCTGGATCGCCGCCCGGATCCACCAGATCGCATAGGTCGAGAAGCGCACGTCGCGCTCGGGGTCGAACCGCGACGCTGCCTGCAGCAGGCCGACGTGGCCTTCCTGAATCAGATCGTTGACCGGCAGCCCGTAATGGCGGAAGCGGATCGACATCGCGATGACGAGCCGCATATGGGCGCGCGTCAACTGGTGCAGCGCCGCTTCGTCGCGGCGGTTTTTCCAGCGCGTGGCGAGCTCGCGTTCCTCGTCGCGGCCCAGAAAGGGCGCCGCTTTCGCCGCCTCCGCGAGTTGCCGTCCTAACCCGATATATTGCGCCATGGCCCCGTCCTATGATCGCGCCGCAACGAGCAAATCGCCCGAACGCGCGTTCAAAACGCTACAACGTGCGTCTTGTTCTCAAGATCCGCGATCAGTTCGCCGTGAACGCACGCATCCGGATTTCCGGCTGCTTTCGATCGTCGCGCCGCCCACTAAGCAACCTGAAGCGAAAACGTGTCGCCCGCCGTAGAGTTCCCTTCGGCGTGGTGCAGCGCAGCGGATTACTCGGTCACGATTTTGTAATGCTCGCCGGGCGGCAAGGGGCCGGCCTGTTTCAGCCCGTTGATCAGCTCGAAATGTTCGAGCGGCCGGTCGAGCACGCCCATTTCGGACCCAAGCATCTCCGCCGTATCGCCCGGTTTCGAAGTGATGATGACAATGCGCAGCGGCCGAACGTCGCTGGCCTCTTGCGGCGTGAGATGCCGGAAGGTTTCGATCGAGGCGCGAAACCGCTTTTCCGCCTCGTCGTTCAGGTTGCGGATCGCGAAGATCAGACGGTAGACGTTGTTGCTATCGAAACGAATGACGGCGACGCGGAAATTCCATTCGCCGGCGCGCGCGCTGGCCGTTACCGCCGGCATGCCGTTAACCTCGATCGATTCCACCGAACTCGGCAGCAGCCCGTCGATCCAGCCGGAGGCGATATAGGTTTCGAGCGCCGTCGACGGATCGAGCCGCACGCTGTCGAGACGGAGCGCCTCGACGCCGCCGGTCTTGACGCCGAGCACGGCCTGCGACGAATTTTCCAGAACGAAACCGTTCGGCGCCGTGAACGTGAAGCCGAGACGCGGATGCAGGAAGGTGCGGCCGCGGATCGTGCCGTCGGCCGGGTCGTCGCCGTACATGATGCCGTCGATGGCGGCGAGATAGGCGGTACGGTTGGTCGTGCCGGTGCCGGGCGGCCCGATCTGGCGCGCCAAAGCGAGCGCATGGGCGACGCGCTCCGGCGTCGAAGGATGCGTCGCCAAGAGGTCGGGTTTGTCGGAAACGCCGCTCTGCCCCAAAGAGCTGGCACGCAATTGCGCGTTGCGCTCGAGCGTCGTCAAGAACCGCGCCGCGGCATAAGGATCGTAGCCGGCCTTGGCCATATTCTTGATGCCGATCTCGTCGGCCTCGAGTTCCTGCTGGCGCGAGAAGCTGGCGATCGACAAGCGCTCCGACGCTTCGACCTCGGCGCCGCGCTGCCGGCTTTCGATGACGCTCGCGGCCTGGGTAATGAGCGCCGCGCGCTTTTCCTGTTCGGCGCGCAGCAATGCGTGATGGGCGGTGATATGGCCGATTTCATGCGCCATCACCGCCGCCAATTCCGATGCATCGTTGGCGAGCCCGAGCAGGCCGCGCGTGACGTAGATCTTATCGGGCGGCATCGCGAAAGCGTTGACGATCGGCGAATTGAGGATCGTAACTTTGTAGGGCTGGCCGGGATTGTCGCTCGCATTGGCAAGTTTGACGAGCAGTTCGTCGACGAATTGCTCCGCCGACGGATAGTGGTACTCGCCGCCGAACAGCGCGATCATCTTCTGATTTTCGGCCGTGTCGGGGCTTTCGACCCCGAGCGTGCGCGGCGCCGCAATCGGCACGTCCGCCGAGATCGGCTTCGTCCCCTGCTGTTCCATCAGCGAACAGCCGGCGAGAACCGCCAAGCCGGCGAGCCAGAGAGGCCAGAAACGAAACTGGTGTTCGCGCATCAGAAAGACGGGCCGTTCATCGGGCACCTTCGCAGTTAAAATGGCCTATCGTCCCGGACTTACGGGATCAATTCGATTTCGTCGGGATCGGAAACCTCGATCTGCGGTCCGAACCGCAGGTCGAGCAAACCGCGCACCCGGAGCGTGCGCCCGATGAGAGCATGAAATTCAAGTCCCGCCTGCGCAAATTTCTTGACGTTGCGTTGCAGAATCGTGACTTCGAAGGCGCCGGCGCGGCGCGGCGCGAATTCGAGATAGGTCCGCAGCCGACTTTCGTCCACGCCGCTAAGACGCCCCTCGATGATGACATTGGTCGCGGCACGCTCGGCGAATGCGTCGCGATCCGTCGGCGAGAGGACCGCGTAAAACGGATCGCTCCAAAGGCCGAGCTTGGCGGCGCGGGCGACGGCCTCGGCGGCGAGGAAGAGGGTTCGGCACGGATGCGCCGCAGGCTCCGGCATGAACCGCGCGAAGCCGCCGGCGAGCAGGAATTGCCCCGCCGAGACGGGTGCGGCGCCGGGCTTTGCGAAGAAGACGAAGGCTGGAACGCGCCCCCAGCGATCCGGCTTCTCGGCGAGCGGCAGGAAGGCGATCTCGCTGCCGGCTTCGGCGCGCAGCGCATCGCGCGCGGCGATCTCGAAATCCGGTTGATCCGGCGTGGGGCGCGGCGGCTCGAGGCCGGCGGGCCGCAGCGTGCGCCCGTCCTTCAAGGTGATCTCCAGCCGCTCATCGATATTGGCGATAGTGGCGCGCTCGCTGCCGGCCGAGGGACAGGCGGATTGGACGCCTTCGTTCCGCGCGTCCGCCGAGGCGGATTTCGGCAAGAGCGCCACAAGAAGTGCGCCGAGCACGGCCAATAACCAAATTTTCCGTGCCTGCCGTCTCGCCGGCATGATCCTCGCCCCGCGCCGCTTGGCGCAAGTAATCTCGACATGCTATGGCAAAATTCAGAAGAAGCGCAGTTGAACACGGCGTGAGCGGCGTTTTCGATCGCCAAAGTCCCGGTAGCTCAGCAGGATAGAGCAGCGGTTTCCTAAACCGCAGGTCAGGGGTTCGACTCCCTTCCGGGACGCCAATCGGACGGCCAATCGCGCCGCCGCTTGCGATGTTCGGTTCGCCGCAGTCTATTTCAAGCATCGAACGGCTGCTGGCGATGCCTCTCCGGCTGGCCTCGGCGCCTTGGAGGCCGCCGCTTTCCCTCATCTCGGCCGCGCGGCTCAAAAAAGCTTTACCGGTGGCCAATTGTCTTGCCGGAGCGTTGCGCCAAATGTCTCTTGCGCGGCCGCGCTTTCCGAAAGGAATTTGCATGATCGATCGCATCGGCGCCACGGCGGCGCTAACGCTCGTTGCCATTGCCTTGCTGATCGCCGGACCTTCGGCACGACCGCGGGCGGCGGAAAATTCCGCCACGGCCTGCCCCGGCGATAATGGCGGCCTTGCGCTTTCTCCCGGCTTCTGCGCGACGATCTTTGCCGACAATCTCGGCCATGCGCGCCATCTCGTCGTCGCGCCGAACGGCGTCGTCTACGTCAACACTTGGAGCGGACGCTATTATCATTTCGGCAAAGTGCCGGCCGGTTTCCTCGTCGCGTTGAAGGACACGAAAGGCGACGGCCATGCCGACGTCGTCGAGCGTTTCGGCCCGAGCTTCGCGGAAGGCGCGGCCGGCGGGACCGGCATCGCCTATTACAACGGCGCGATCTATGCCGAGGAGAAGGACAAGATCGTGCGCTACGCGCTCAAGCCCGGCGAGATCGTGCCGAAAGGAGCGCCGGAAATCGTCGTCTCCGGGATGCCGCTCGGCGGCGATCATCCCATGCATCCGTTCGTCATCGACCCGCATGGCAATCTCTACGTCGACATGGGATCGGCGACCAACTCCTGCCAAGTAAAGAACCGGACGCTCGACTCGCCGGGCATCCGCCCATGCACGCAGCTCGAGACGCGCGGCGGCACCTGGCGCTTTGACGCCAACCAGCGCGACCAGAAATTCTCGCCCGCCGCGCGCTTTGTCACCGGCTTGCGCAACGGCGAGGGCTTTGCCTTCGATAGAGACGGGCGGCTCTTTGCGACCCAGCATGGGCGCGATCAGCTTTCGCAGAACTTTCCGCAGTTCTTCAACGTCCACCAGGGCGCCAATCTGCCCGCCGAGGAGCTCGTG
>JASHUD010000195.1 GCA_030040215.1 Methylovirgula sp. | reverse complement strand
CAAGCGGTTTCTACGCCTGCCATATCGATGTGACACGAGGTGTCTCGAGGCGCGGTCGCAAGATAGATTGAATAGGCGGTTCCGGAGACTATGTCCCGCAGGATGCCCGCGCCGCAGGCTCGGTTGGGAAGGCCATGCGGCTCACCAATCAGACCGACCACCTTAATCCCCGAAGCACGCCAATCTGCCGCCAACCTTGCGAACAATATTTGAGTGGCGGTGCTGCCGGCACCAACGACGCAGGCAATCCCGGTCGCAACAGCTGCCATGCGCTGCTTCCGCTCGCTTTCCATCCTCCTTTCATTATGGAACAAACCCTCACGAAGGGCGAGCTTCCAGGGTGCGGCCAATCTTCAGTCCCGAGTTACGGCCGGCGCCGAAATCCGCGACCTCGGACGTTAGCGATGCCTTCGATTTCCTTGGAATTCCTTCACAATGACCCGTGAGCGAAAACTTAGCCTTGTCGGTGGCCGCGGCCGCGGAACAATTGCGGATCCCGTGCGAAACGCCCCATTTCGACAGCTCGTCCGCATAGAATCTGCCGCTGCCAAGCAGAAGGCTTGTATTTTTGCCGGTCAGCGACAGATATCGCCTAACAAACAAGGGGAGGGATGCTCTCGATGGCCATTGTTCAGTTCCGCTCCGAACTCGAAACGTCCGAGCTTCTGACCCTGTTTCGCACGGTGCGCGAAACGAGCCAGCGCCTCGGCGCGCGTCTGTCGGACGCAGATGCGACGGTTCAATCGATGCCGGACGCAAGTCCGTCAAAATGGCATTTGGCGCATACGACATGGTTCTTCGAGACCATCGTGCTGGTTCCATTTCTTGCCGGCTATCGATGTTTTGATGAAACGTTCAACTTTATTTTCAACTCCTATTATGAATCGATCGGTGCCCGCCAGCCCAGACCCAAACGCGGTCTCCTCACCCGTCCAAGCCTCGAAACAATCTATCGCTATCGAGAGCATGTCGATGCCGGCATTACCCGCCTCCTGGAGAGCGGCCCGTCATCGAGCGTGACCGAGCTTATCGAACTCGGCTGCCATCATGAGCAGCAGCATCAAGAGCTTCTGCTCACGGACATTCTGCACTTGTTCGCACAAAATCCGTTGCGCCCCGCCTATAAAAGCGCCGGGCCGCTGGCGGTCGAGCCGGACGGGGCCGGATCTCTCGAATTCGTACCGTTGTCCGGCGGACTCGTCGAGATCGGTCACAACGGCGAAGGATTCGCGTTCGACTGCGAGGGCCCGCGCCACAAGGAATTCCTGCAACCGTTCCGGCTCGCGGACCGCTTGGTCACCAATCGAGAATGGACCGAATTTATTTCGGATGGCGGTTATCGCAAACCGCTGCTTTGGCTTTCGGAAGGATGGGCAAAGGTGCAATCCGAGGGTTGGACGATGCCGCTTTACTGGGAGGAACGCGACAAACAATATTGGACGATGACGTTGCGCGGCGCGCAGCCGATCGATCCCGCCGCTCCGGTCTGCCACATAAGCTATTTCGAGGCGGACGCTTTCGCCAACTGGGCGCAACGGCGGCTGCCGACCGAATCCGAATGGGAATATGCGGCAGCCGACGTTCGTCAGGAGGGAAATTTCCTGGATTCCGAACGTCTGCGGCCCCGATCCGCATCGTCGGCGACAGGCAGCTCGCGGCAAATGTTCGGCGACGTTTGGGAATGGACGCGCAGTTCTTTTTCGCCATATCCGCGCTTCCGCCCGACCGAAGGCGCGATCGGCGAATACAACGCCAAGTTCATGTGCGGCCAGTTCGTGCTGCGCGGCGGGTCGTGCGTCACCCCGGCGTCCCACATCCGGCGCACCTATCGCAATTTCTTTCCTCCCGACGCGCGCTGGCAATTTTCGGGTTTGCGGCTGGCGGAGGACGCCTGATGCTGCAGACCGTCGATCCGCGAACGCGCCAAGCGGAAGCATTTCGCATGGACGTGTGGGCGGGGCTTGCCCGACGTCGAAAGGCGCTGCCCAGCCGTTGGCTCTACGACGACCGCGGCTGCGAGCTCTTCGAGGCCATCACGAGGCTCGAGGAATATTATCCGACGCGCACCGAAACCGCTATTTTGCAGATGCATGGCGCGGAGATTGCCGCGTTCTGCGGCGAGGATGCGGTGCTGCTCGAATATGGCGCGGGCGCGGCCCTCAAGACGGAGATCCTGCTCGATGCGCTCGACGCACCGCGGCTCTACGTGCCGATCGATATCGCCGGCAACTTTCTGAAACAAACCGCGGCGCGCATCCGCCAACGCTTTCAGCGCCTGCAAATTCGTCCGCTCGCGGCCGATTTCACCGCCGATTTTGAAATTCCCTCGGGCGTTCCATTAACGCCGCGCGTCGCCTTTTTCCCGGGATCGACGATTGGGAATCTCAACGAAGCGGAAACGCTCGCGTTTCTGTCGCGTATGCGCGCCCACGTCGGGCCGCAGGGAAAAGCGATGATCGGCGTGGATCTCAAAAAGGACATCCCGACGCTCGTCGCCGCCTACGACGACAAAAAGCGCGTCACCGCCGCGTTCAACCTCAACCTTCTTGCGAGAGTGAATCGCGAACTGCGCGGCACCTTCATGCTCGATCAATATGCGCATGAGGCACGCTGGAACGATGCCGAATCGGCGGTCGAGATGCACCTGGTCAGCTTGCAATGCCAACGCGTGACGGTCGACGGCCGATCGTTCGCCTTTGCAGCGGGGGAGACCATTCATACGGAAAGTTCGCGCAAATATAGTCCCGACGGCTTCTCCGGACTCGCCCAACACGGCGGCTGGCGGATTCGCGCAATGTGGACGGATCCGCAGCGGCGCTTCGGAGTCTTCGGCATGTGCGCGGCGTGATCGGGACGTGCGGCGCGCTTCGCTCAATACGGCGGCGCGCGGCGCAGGCGCTGTTCTCGCGCTGCCTCTATCCACCAAGCGAGATCGTCGGCGAAACGACCAAAACTCTGATCGAGCGCTTTGCCGCCGTCTCCGATCGGTCGGGAATCGGCATCGAGCGCCTGCGCGATCGGTCCCACCGCGAGCGTACTTGAGATGACGATCATTCCCATCTCGGAAAGAATGCCGTGCCAGACGGTGCCGGAACGGACGCCCGAGAAACGCCCGGCCGAATAGCTTGCGATCGCCGCGGGCCGCCAAAACCATTCTTCCAGATAATGATCCGTCAGATTCTTGAGCCCGGGCTGCGGGCCCCAATTATATTCGCCCGCGACGAAAACGAAGCCGTCGGCGCGGCGAATCTTTTCCGCCAGCGCTTCCATCGGCGCCGGCGCGGCGCCCTTTGGATATTCCTTATACATGCGGTCGAGCATCGGCAGCGCGACTTCTCTGGCGTCGACCAGCGCAGGCTCCGCGCCGCGCCTGCGCAGCCCGGTCACGATATAGTTCGCCAGCCGAATTCCCAGCCGATCGGAGCGATAGGATCCGTAGAAAACGAGCACGCGGTCCGGCATGGGTCATCCTCGCGAACGGTCAGCGGCCGCCAACATTGGCGTTCGGCGCCGATTACCCTAACATCCATCGCCTATATTGCAGGCGCGCCGTGCGCATCTTGCAACCGCGCTCGCCGAACATAGGCCGTCCTTGTCCAGTTTCCCGCAAAAGGGTTTCGTCTATTCCGCCGCGACGCGGCGGTTGCGTACGACGGCCGTTATCCTTCTCGTGGGCGCCGGATGCGTGAATTACCTGGACCGCGCCGCGGTTGCCATTGCCGAACCAAAAATCCATCAGGAGTTGGGGCTTTCTTACGATCAATTGGGGCTTTTGCTGTCGGCCTTCGCCTGGAGCTATGGCTTGGCGCAAATTCCCGCCGGGACGTTGATTGATCGCTTCGGGCCGCGCCTGACGCTGGGCGCCGGCCTGATTTTATGGTCGCTCTCCCAGACCGCCGCGACCTTCGTGCGATCGCTCGGCCAATTCATCGCGGCGCGCGTGGCGTTGGGAATCGGCGAGTCGCCGATGTATCTCGGCGGAACGCGGGTCTGCGCGGATTGGTTTGCCCCGAAACAGCGCGCGTTGCCGATCGCAATTTTCAATTCGTCGTCGGCGCTCGCGCCGGCACTTGCGCCGCCGCTGCTTACGTCGCTGATGCTGGCGTTCGGCTGGCGGGCGATGTTTCTTATTGCCGGATCGGCCGGCTTCGCGATCGCAGTTCTTTGGATCGCGCTTTACCGCTCGCCCGACGCGGCTGGTATTCCGGCGGCCGACATGGCCGAGATTCATCGGCAAGATCCGAAGGATCTTCCGCATGTCGGCATGCGGCAGGCCCTTTGGTTGCTGCGGTTTCGAACATC
>JASHUD010000194.1 GCA_030040215.1 Methylovirgula sp. | reverse complement strand
AGGTTACCTGAGATTTGTCGCTGGAAGGCGGCGGTGTCGGCGGCTGCGTGTAGATGCCGTGCGCCGGCAGATCGCCCGCGACCGTGCAATCGCTGCATTGCACGAGCGGAACGCCGTAATCGCGAAGCACCTTCTCGATTTCCGCCTTCTTATCTTCGAGAGCCAGATCAATCTTGTACTTAAGGATGTAATCGGACGGCTGAACGCCCAACCCGAGTTCAAATTCGAGCGGGATTTGGTTTTCCATCAGATTGACCGGCTGGACGATGATCGGGGCCTTTTTAACCGTCTTGTAATAACCCGCGAAGGGACCCCACACGGCCGCCATGTCGAGCTTGCCATCGATGACCTCTTGAACTTGATAGGACGGCTGGTGTTTCGGATTGAGATCCGCGTCTTGGCTCAGCGGATGCACCACGAGGTTGTTGTCAATGCCGTGCTCCTTGAAGACTTGGCGGATGCCGGACGTCTCGTAGACGCCGATCCTCAACTGCTTGAGACGGGGATCGTCGAAACTCTTAATGTTGTAATCGCGATCGGCGCGGTAGACGAAGACGTAGGTAGTCTTGTAGATCGGCTCGGACAACAGCACGCCCTCGAAGCCAACCGGCATATCCAAGAGCACATCGCAGTTATCGCTTCCGGGTTCGGTTCCGAAGGCATGCCTAAGAAGCCCACGCTCGATGTAGGGGACCCAATAGTAGCTGACGTGCGTGTTCATCGCGGCTGCCAAGATCTCAACGATCTTATTTTGATAACCTTCGCCGCGCATGTTGGAGAGCGGCAGGTTGCCGGGATCGGCGCAAACGCGCAATTCAGATAAGGTCTCACGCCGTGCGGCGGCCTTGAGGGCGGCGCGATCGCCGGAGTTGAGAGGCTGGTAGGAATCGATCTTGCGCAGCGCGTTTGCGAGCGCTTTGTCCTCGCTCGCCATATTCTGTTGCTGCATCGCGCGCTGGCGCGCCGCATCTTGTTGCGACGTAGCTTCTTGCGCCGAGCACGGGATAGCGAAGAGGCACGCTATGCCGATAACGAAAAACCCGAGCGCCGATTTGACGCTCTTTGGCGGGAAGAGATTCATTTGCGTGATGCGATCCGAGGCCTGAACGCAGCCTTGCTTGGAAAAACTAAATTGACGCCCGAGCCAGAGGCTCGGGCGTCAACAGGGCATTCAGTAGGTTACCCTTACTGATAGACGCGGAAGGTGGAAAGCATTCCGCCTTGCGGGATCATGGCAAGGCCAGCGGCCTTGGTCATCGCCGTTGCGCCGATCGCACCGAACTTGTCGTTGAGATCGAGGCCCGCGGTGACGGGCAGACCGATCCAGCCGCCAATGCCCGACAGAACGGACACGTACTGCACGCCGTTCACCTTCCAGGTGATCGGCGCACCGATGACGCCCGAGCCGAGCTTGCGCTGCCAGAGGATCTTGCCGCTGTCGCGATCGACGGCGCGGAAGTCGCCGCCCAAGCTGCCGTAGAACACCAGGCCGCCATCCGTGTTGAGCGTGCCGCTCCAGTTCGGATACGGATCCGGAATGTCCCAATCCTCTTTGCCGGTGATTATGTCAAACTTCTTCAGTCTGCCGGTAACGCCGGGTTTCTCCGGATACATGAAGACGTTGGCAAACACATAGACGACGCCTTGCTGCAAGCTCGTCCGTGTCTGCGGCGCGTCGGTCATGCACCAGTTGTTGGTCGGAACATAGAACTTGGTCGGATCCTTGGGGTCGACCGAGGCCGGCTGCTGATCCTTGCCGCCCATCGCCGACGGGCAGGCCTGGGTCGTTTTGCCGACATCGAGCGGTGAGTGCTCCGCCACCTTGATCGGGCGATCGGTTTTCATGTCGTATTTTTCCGCCCAGTTCACGGTCACATATTTATGTGCGCGGAGAAGCTCGCCGGTCTCCCGGTCGAGAACATAAGCGAAGCCGCTGCGAGCGAACTGAACAATCGCCTTGTGTGGCTTGCCATCAACATTCGGCAGGTCAACGAGAATGACTTCGTTGATGCCGTCATAGTCCCACTGATCGAATGGAACTTCTTGGAAGACCCAAACCACCTCACCGGTCTCAGCCTTGCGGGCGAAGATGGAAATCGACCACTTGTTGTCCCACTTGCCAGAGTCGCACGCCTCTTGCGTCGGGGGGGTTGCGCCGCAGCGATAGCTGGGGCTCCACAGGCCTGGGTTACTGGTGCCGTAATAGACGTAGTGCAATTCGGGGTCGTAACTGTACCAGCCCCAAACAGTCGCGCCACCGCGCTTCCACTCGTCACCAGGATAGGTCAAGCCCTGATTCTGTGTCTGGTCATGCCGCAAATTATCTTTATTGGTATCTGCGGTGATGCCAATGTCGCTGTCAGGGCCGTTGTTGAACTTCCGCCACAGCAGCTTGCCGGTGTCGAGGTCGTACGCGGTGAAGTTGCCGCGTGCCGCAAACTCGGCGCCGCCCCAGCCGATGAATACCCGGCCTTCGGCGATGATCGGCGCTGGCGTGCCGTCCTCGCCATGATCCGGATAGGCATTCTTGACGACCCAATCCTCTTTGCCGGTCTTCGCGTCGAGCGCAATCAGCCAGCCGTCGAGGGTCTGGTAGACGACCTTGCCATTGCCATAGGAGCCGCCACGGTTGACAGTGTCGCAGCAAGCGCGCGGCACAGCCGATTCGTCGCGGTCGGTCTTCTTGACGTAGTTCCAGACTTCCTTTGGATTGTCCGGATCGGAAAGATCGAGAGCCTGGACGATGTTCGGCCACGCGCTGAAGATGAACATCATCGGCGTGCCGTCGACATTGACGACCAGTGGTTGGCCTTCTTGACCGCGCAGCGCCCCGGTGGATTGATCCCAGGCAAGCTGCAACTTGCCGACGTTACTTTTGTTGATGTCGGTCAAATTGCTGTGACGCGTCAGGTTTAAGTCGTGCGCGGGCGCCGGCCATAGATTCGGATTGCTGGCCAGCGAAAGCGCGTCATCGGCCGCGTACAGGGCACTGGAAAATGCCAAGGCGCCGGCCACTCCCATACATAATGGCAGCAGTTTTCGAAGTCTCATGCTACTTCCTCCCATGCAGATCTGCATATTTCCGGCGCACGCCAATCCGCGTCAGACGCCGCGCCATTCGAGCGCGGCACACGGAAGCGCAAGTCGAAAATCTCTCAAAAGCGTGAAGTTGTGAGGGTCTCCCAGCCGTTCCTCAACTTGATGCGAGGGCTTGTTAAGTGCCGCTTCCGAAGCCTCAATTGAGAGCTAAGACCGGAAGTCGCCTCGCTTTTTCTTTGGCCGGAAATAAAGAACGAGAACCTGCGGAACACCACGGGATTTCTTCCCGATCGCCCCTGGGACGCTTTCCCGATCGCGCAGAGACGCATCGCGCGAAAAATTCTTCCTGAGATCCGCGACAAACGGTCAGAAATATGCCGAGGCGCGTGGGAATCCGCCTGCCTCACCGGGCAAACTGCGCGAGCGGCAAACGCAACGATTTTCGCCCGTCACTCTTGCGTCGCGCCTTGTTGGGGCGGAACTCCGGACGCCGGAGCCGGCGCGGGACGCAGATCCGATACAATCGTCGAATGATCGGAGCCGACGAGCTGGATCCGCACCAAGGTGTCGCCGTCAAACCACAGATCGCGATGCAGGTCGCCGCTGACCTTGTAGTGATGCGCTTGGATCGTCGCGCCGTTCTGTACGAGCGGTTCGTCACCGAGATCCGCGACCTTGATCGACACCGGGCGCCCCGTCTCCGCATCGAGCATATCGGTGCGGTTGACGAAGTCTTTATTCCACCAACTCGCCGGAACGAGATCGGACGCAGCTTCGCTATGCGTGCCGTCTACATCGAGCTCGAGTTTGTCGTTGTTGGCGACGGCCGACACGTCGTGCTTCGTACCGTTATCGTCGGTGTAGGCTTTGTAAGAAACGAATTTGCCGCCCGTCCAAGTTTCCGTGGCGGAATGCTCGAAATGATAGGCTCGGATAAACATCACGACGACGGAAATATGCGTCGTGAATTTGACGTTCGTGGTATCGCCGGCTCGATCGATCTCGACGATCTCGGTGCCGATCTTATTGCCGTCGCGAAGGATATCGAACAAATGCCGATCCACGGTGGGAGCCGGAGAAGGAACGGGCTCAGCGGCAACCGGACTGATTGCCAACCCGAGAAGACCGAGAAAAAAAGTACCCTTGCCGAGCATGATCTTTCTCTCGCAACAGCTTTTGCCGCTCCGGCCCGTCGTGAAAGCTCCAATCGGCCCACTGGCTTACGGGGTCACCGAAGACGGCCGGAACATTCCCGGAAATCTTGCCGATTTTCGGCCCAATCGGGCGCGGATTTGCGGCAAATTCGACGCGGCGCGTTGACCCGCTATGGCTATCCTACTGTTGTCCCTGCTGTTGTTCCTGCCAGGAAGCGAGCGCATCGTTGATCGCGCGGTCGCCTGAGGCGTTTTTTTCGAACGTCAGCTTGGCGACGCGCCCGTTCGCCAGCAAAATCGGAATGTCGAACCATTCCCGCTCCTTGATCAAGCCAATATTGGTAGGTTCCGCACTACCCCGGTTGAGGCCGACCAAAAACGAGTTCTGCATGATCGGTACCAGGCTTCCCTGCAACGGTTGGCCGTTGGGATTGTCCTCGTTGCGCAATTGCGGAACGCTGATCTGCTTGATGCCGCCGGTCGGACTGTCGGTTGCGATCGTGAACACGATCGTTATCGTATGCGAAGCAGACAGGCTCGGGTCGCTGTTTTTCTGGATCTCCATGCTCGCCTTCAACTTATCCTCGGGAACGTCGATGTCGGCGCGAACGGCGGTGCCGGGCTGACCCGAATCGTTGCTGACGTTTTCGAGCCGCCAGATCACCGTGCCGACGTAGGTCTTCACCTTGCTCTGCGCTTCCGGCGCTTGGACGAGCAGCGCGGCGCGATAGGCGATGGGAAGGTTGGCGTTTTCGGCCGTCGTTTGCGCGGCGCTCGCCGCGGCTTGCGGCGGCGCCGCGGCCGGCGTCGAGGCTGCGACGGACGGCGCCGATGCGACGGCCTTCTGCGCCGGCTGTTGTGGGGCCGGCCCACCGATGCGTTGGACGAGCTTGCCGCCGCTCGGCGCAGCCGGGCTCTGCATCGCGGACTTGAATGCGCCAAAATCCTCCGGCCGATCGCGCAATTTCCAAGCCGCTACGGCGACCATCGCCGCGACCGCGACCACGGCGGCGGCGACGATCCATAGCCGCCGAGTTTGCAGCGTCTCATCGCTTTCCGGATGCGGTGCCAGCGGACGCACGGCGTCGGGCCGCAGGAATTCGGGGCGCGGCGACGGCACTTCGTGAGGCTCGGCGGCGCGATCGCTGATCGGCGCGGGTTCGATTTCGGCTGGCTGATCTTTCGGCGCGCCGTCGCGCAGCGGGGCGACGGCCGCGCCGGCGTTGGTGCGACGCGACGCAGCGCGCGGTGACATTGGCCCCTTCCAATCGTCAATGTCGGGCGGCGGCGCAAATGGCGCCAGCTGCGGCTCGCGGCGCGAACTGCCGGCGGCCGAACCATTTGCTACGGCCAATTCGGATTCGAGCCGCGCCACCGCCATGTCGAGCGCATGCGTCTCCCGCGCGATATCAGCTTCCGCGATCGGTGGCCGAAGATTCTGCAGTTGCGCGACGAGCGCCTTGCGGGCCCGCTCGTAGACTGCGCGGCGGGTCTCCAGCGTGGCATTCGGCAGTCCGGCGACCGCCTTGGCAAGCAACGGATAATATTCAGCCATTGGGCGTTAAGACCATTCCTCGTTTGGGACGTCAACTGAGGCATGCCAGCGCGCCGCGGGGATCGGCGAGGCTCGGGCGCGCTTCGAACCTAGCGATCTTGGAAGGGATTATGAACCAGAATTGTGTCTTCTCGCTCGGGGCTCGTCGAGAGGAGTGCCACCGGCGCTTCAATCAACTCTTCGATGCGCCGCACGTATTTGATGGCTTGCGCCGGAAGATCGGCCCAGGAACGCGCTCCGGCGGTCGTCGCTTTCCAGCCTTCGATCGATTCGTAAATCGGCTCGAGGCGCGCCTGCGCCGTTTGACCCCCCGGCATCCGGTCGATACGCGTTCCATCCAGCCGGTAGCCGACGCAGACCTTGATCTCTTCGAATCCATCGAGGATGTCGAGCTTGGTCAGGGCAATTCCATCGATGCCCGAGGTCTTCACCGCCTGGCGCACGAGAACCGCATCGAACCAGCCGCAACGCCGGCGACGGCCGGTATTCACGCCATATTCTTGGCCCCGATCGCCCAGCAATTGGCCGACGCCGTCGTGGAGTTCGGTGGGAAACGGTCCGCCGCCGACCCGCGTCGTATAGGCCTTGGCGATCCCCAGCACGTAGCCGATCGCCTTGGCGCCGATCCCGGCGCCCGTCGCAGCCGCGGCCGCAACCGTGTTCGATGAAGTGACGAAAGGATAGGTGCCGTGATCGATGTCGAGAAGCGCGCCTTGCGCGCCTTCGAAGAGGATGCGTTTGCCTTCGCGGCGATAGGTCTCGAGGAGATCCCAGGTCGCATCCATGAACGGCAGGATTTTTGGGGCGACCGTCAGCAGTTCGTCGCGCAGCGCCGCGGCGGATACGGGTTCGAGCCCCAGTCCACGCCGCAAGGGCTCGTGGTGGGCGAGCAGCCGGGCGATCTTGTCGTCGAGCGCGCCGGGATCGGCGAGGTCCATGAGGCGGATGGCGCGGCGCCCGACTTTGTCCTCATAGGCCGGCCCTATGCCGCGCTTCGTCGTGCCGATCTTGAGTCCGGCGGCGATCGCTTCTTCGCGGTAGGCATCGAGTTCGCGATGCAGCGAGAGGATCAGGACGACGTTCTCGGCGATCTTCAGATTGGCGGGTGAGATCGCCACGCCTTGCGCTTCGAGCCTGCCGATTTCGTCGATAAGATGATACGGGTCGAGCACGACGCCATTGCCGATCACCGAGAGCTTGCCCGGGCGCACGATGCCCGACGGCAGCAGCGCGAGTTTGAAAACGTTGTCGCCGATGACCAGCGTGTGGCCGGCGTTGTGGCCGCCCTGGAAGCGCACCACGACGTCCGCTTCCAGCGACAGCCAATCGACGATCTTGCCTTTTCCTTCGTCGCCCCATTGGGCGCCGATCACCACGACGTTCGCCATAAGCCGCCGATCTGTCCGCCAGGCGTCCCTATCCGCGCAACAAAACCCCGGCGCAGCCTGCAACGGCCGCACCGGGGCTCATTGCCGCAATGAGATACATGAGCGCGGCGTCGGCGTAAAGGAGCCGGATCGGCCGCGACGCTAGGGTAAATTTACGGCGCCCCACTATTTTAGTAGTCGATCCCTCAGCCCGCGCCGCCGTCCCAGCAGCCGATCTACCCGCAAAATCACCCTATGTCCCTGGACCACCGCCTAAACCCCGCAGACGGGAAGAGCTTGGGGAGCGCCGGGCTTGCCGCGCTCGGCGTCGTCTTCGGCGATATCGGGACGAGCCCGCTCTATACGTTGAAGACCGTCCTTGCCATGACGGGAAACGCGAGCGTGCACACGGTGCTCGGCGTCCTTTCGCTGATCATCTGGACGCTGATCATCGTCACTTCGGTCAAGTACGTGTCGTTTGCGATGCGTATCAGCAACGACGGCGAAGGCGGCATCCTCGCCTTGATGTCGCTGCTTGGGGTGAAGCGCCAGCACAGGCCGGCGATCATCGCCGTCGGCCTCATCGGCGCGGCCCTGATCTACGGCGACGGCGCAATCACGCCGGCGATCTCCGTGCTCTCGGCGCTCGAAGGATTGAACATCGCAACACCGGTGCTCGGCCCCTATGTCTTGATCGCCACGATCGTGATTCTGCTGGGGCTGTTTTTCATTCAACCGCAAGGCACCGCGCGGATCGGGCGCGCCTTCGGGCCGATCATGCTTATTTGGTTCATCGGCATGGGTTTGCTCGGCCTCGGCGGCATCCTCCGGCATCCTTCCGTGCTGATCGCGCTGAGCCCCACCTATGCTCTCAACTTCCTCCTGCACGGCGGATGGGCATCCTTCTTCGTGCTCGGCGCAGTCTTTCTCTGCGTGACCGGCGCCGAGGCGCTCTATGCCGACATGGGCCATTTCGGCGCCGGACCGATCCGGCTCGCCTGGTATGCGGTGGTGTTTCCGAGCCTCATCCTGAATTACGCGGGGCAAGCGGCGCTTGTCGCGAGCGGCGCGCCGTTCGGGCAAAACATATTCTACCTGCTCTGCCCGCAACCCATGCTGTTGCCGTTCATCGTTCTCGCCACCGTGGCGACAATCATCGCCAGCCAATCGATCATCACCGGCGCCTTCTCGATGACGCGACAGGCGATTCAACTCGGCTGGATGCCGCGCATGCGGATCACCCAGACCTCGAAGGAAGGCTACGGGCAGATCTACGTCGGCGCCGTGAATTGGATTTTGATGCTGGCGACCATCGGTCTTGTTCTAGGCTTTAGGAAATCCGACAATCTCGCCTCCGCCTACGGCATCGCGGTCTCCGCCACGATGCTGATGACGACATTCTTGCTGTTCATCGCGATGCGCGAAATCTGGCAATGGAGCCTCGTCGCGAGCGGCGCGGTCTCGACCGTCTTTCTTATCGTCGACGGCAGTTTCGTCGCGGCCAACAGCGTGAAGATTCTCGACGGCGGCTACGTGCCGCTATTGCTTGCCGCAGCCGTCTATTTCGTCATGTACATCTGGCACCAGGGCAGCACCGCGATTGCCGCGTGCGTCGCGGCGGTTAGTATTCCGATGGCCGATTTCCTGGCGGAACTGGAGCAAAGAAAGGTGGTGCGCGTGCCGGGGACCGCGATCTTCCTCACCCGCGCGCGGCAAAATGCGCCGCCGATCGTTGTCTGGTACGTTAGAGCCGCGCACAGCTTGCACGAGCAGGTCATCGCCTTGAGCGTGGTGACGGAATCGGTACCCTATGTCAGCGTGGCGGAGCGAGTGAGCGTGGAAGAGATCGGCCCGAAGTTTTGGCGTGCGACCGCCCATTACGGGTTCATGCAGCGACCCAATATTCCGCGGCTGGCGCTTGCCATCCAGGCGAAGGACCCGCGCATCGATCTCGGCGATCTCGTCTATTACGTAGGGACCGAAACGGTCGTGCGGCGCGGCGGCGGCAAGGGCCTGCCGCGCTGGCAGGAGGCTCTATTCGCTGCCTTGGAGCGCAACGCCGCGCATGTGACCGATTTCTTCCAGCTGCCGCCGGATCGGGTGGTCGAAATCGGCCGGCAGATCGGGATATGAGGATCACCTGGCCATCCCCCATCATCGGTTCGGATCGGCTGCCGTCTTGCGCTCCAAAATCTTGCGCTCCAAGATCCCGCGCTCCAAAGACGGAGACTTCGCGGTGCGCAACGCAGAAAGCAGCTTCTCGCGCTTGGCCACGGCAAAATAGCCGGTAGTGTAGAGCCGGATGGCCCGCGCCTGGTTGCCTCGGGCGAGCCGATAGGCATTTGCGAGATACGGAACCGCGTAAGTTAAATTGACCTCGGGATCGAGAAGCCCCTTCGGTTCGCCCCGATAGCCCATGCTGCGCGCGGTCTGATAGGTGATCTGCATCAGCCCGTAGAAGCGATGATGGAAAGCAGTCGACCGATAGCCGCTTTCTTTCGCCGCGACGCGGCGCACCAGCGACTCGGGAATGCCGTGAATGCGCGCATAATGCGCGATCAAGGCGTCGAGCGCCCGCGCGTGCGGGGGCGCAGCGGCATGCGCCGCGCAACAGGACGACGCCAGTGCCAAGATGAAAAGGAAGCTTCGACGCATTGCGGGCGCCCAGCGGAACGTAGGCTGCGTGGCCGGCAAATGCGGCTACAACGCGGCGGCTCAAGCTCCGCGGACAATCTCGGCCTGGACGCCCATGCGGCTTTACGGCTTCGCCGGAGCGGAGCCCCACGGCCCCGGCGGCGCGCCGGGCGGGCGTTCTTGGCCCAATGTCGTCGTCAACGCCGTCAGCCCCGCCAAGCCGCCGAGCTGCATCGATTCGACGGCCGTGCTCGGCACGATGACGATCGTCGCCTTATCGCTCTTCAATCCCTCGTAGAGCATGTTCATCGCGCGCAAATGAAAGGCCACGGGATCGCTGGCATAAGTCCGCGCCGCCTCGGCAAACTTCTCGGCGACCTGGCGTTCCGAATCGCCGAGGATGACGCGCGCCTGGCGTTCGCGTTCGGCTTGCGCCTGCATCGACATCGCGTCCTCCAAGGCCGGCGGAATCAGCACGTCCTTGACTTCCACCGAAATGACGTTGACGCCCCAAGGTTCGGTCCGCTCGTCGATGATCCTCTGCAGATCGCCGCTGATCTTCTCGCGGCCTTCGAGCATGTCCGAAAGGATGGTCTTGCCGATGATGTCGCGCAGCGCGGTTTGCGCCGCCCAGTTGATCGCGCTGACATAATCGGCGACGTCGAGCGCCGCCTTCTGCGGATCGACGACTTTCCAGAACAGCACCGCATCGACGTCCACCGGCACCGTATCCTTGGTGAGGGTTTTCTCGGCCCGGAACGTGCTGGTGATCACCCGCATGTCGATCCAGTAGGCGATCATCTCGACGATCGGGATGATGAAAAACAGGCCCGGACCCTCGACGGCGCGGAATCGGCCGAGCCGCAGAACGACGACCCGCTCCCACTGATTGGCGACTTTGACGGAGTAAGAAACGATATAAGCAAGGACCGCGGCAAGGACGGCAATCCACACGGCGTCCTCGTCGGCGCCCAGCGCGTAGCTCGAATAGGCAAGCGCCAAGCCGATCCCAAAGATGATGACGAAGATCAATCCCGGCAGCGCGCTAGGTCTGCGCATCCCGATGCCCTTTCACGACCGCGAAACCGAGCAGACATCAAGCCGTCCTCGGCCGCGCTTCGTCAATGACGAAATGACGGCTGCTATGCGGCCGCCGTCAAGCTTGGCCAGGCCGCGCCCGGGGATCAGCCGATCTCCACGGATGCGACATAGCCGGCAAAAATCAGAAATACGAAAAGATCGCTGACCATCGCGATATTCCCGTTCACGGTTCTAGCTCTTGCCGCCGCGTGCCGAATACCCGCAGCTCCATAAAATATGGCAGCGGCGATCGCCACCGGAAGAACAAAGCTTGGCTTTGCCAACGAGGCAATTCCGACAACACCCATTGCGAAATTCGCGATGCCCAACTCCTGTACGATCGGCAACGATTCGTCGCTCTTGATCCCCAAGATATGTTCGGATGTGAATCGCGGCTGCAAGAACTGCCGCGCCCCCGCGAGGAACAGCCTGACGCCGGCGCTCCAGAACACGAACCACTTCCCAACCAGTGGGATCAGCGGAGCCGCGAGATGCAGATAGGCATGCTCCGCGCAGATCGATCCGACCGGCAACACGAACATCAGTAGAAGTACGCTCGCAAAATACACGGTGCGCCTGAAGCTATGAACGAGTCCGAGCCATAAATGGGCGATCACACCTGCCGCTCGATGAGCATTTCTTTGATCTCGGCGATCGCTTTGGCCGGGTTGAGCCCTTTCGGGCAGGCCTTTGCGCAATTCATGATCGTGTGGCAGCGATAGAGCTTGAACGGATCTTCGACGTTGTCGAGCCGCTCGCTCGTCGCCTCGTCGCGTGAATCGCGCATCCAGCGGTAGGCCTGCAGCAGCACGGCGGGACCGAGATAGCGGTCGGCGTTCCACCAATAGCTCGGACATGAGGTCGAACAGCAGGCGCAAAGGATGCACTCGTAAAGCCCGTCGAGCTTGGCGCGATCGGCCGGCGACTGCCGCCA
>JASHUD010000025.1 GCA_030040215.1 Methylovirgula sp. | reverse complement strand
GTGATATAGGGCAGGTTGATTTCGGTTTGCGTGGCCGAAGAGAGTTCGATCTTGGCTTTCTCCGCCGCTTCCTTGAGGCGCTGGAGAGCGAGCTTGTCCTTGCGCAGATCGATGCCGCTCTCCTTGCGGAATTCGTCGGAAAGATAATCGACGATACGGTTGTCGAAGTCCTCGCCGCCGAGGAACGTATCGCCGTTCGTCGATTTCACTTCGAAGACGCCGTCGCCGATCTCGAGGACCGATACGTCGAACGTGCCGCCGCCCAAGTCGTAGACCGCGATCGTCCCCGAGCCCTTCTTGTCGAGACCATAGGCAAGCGCCGCCGCGGTCGGCTCGTTGATGATGCGCAAAACTTCAAGCCCGGCGATCTTGCCGGCATCTTTGGTCGCCTGGCGCTGCGCGTCGTTGAAATAGGCGGGGACGGTGATGACGGCCTGGCTCACCGGCTGGCCGAGATAGGCTTCGGCCGTCTCCTTCATCTTCTGCAGGATGAAAGCGGAGATCTGCGAGGGCGAATATTTCTTGCCGCCAGCCTCAACCCAAGCGTCGCCGTTGGGACCCCGCACAATCTTGTAAGGGACGAGGCTCGTGTCCTTTTTCACGATCGGATCGTCGAACGGACGGCCGATGAGCCGCTTGATGGCGAAGAACGTCCGCTCCGGATTGGTTACCGCTTGGCGCTTCGCCGGCTGACCGACAAGCCGCTCGCCGTCCTCGGTAAATGCCACGATCGACGGCGTGGTGCGCGACCCCTCCGCGTTCTCAATGACCTTCGGCGTGGAACCCTCCATGACCGCTACGCAGGAATTGGTGGTTCCAAGGTCGATTCCGATCACTTTGGCCATGATACTTTCCTTTCGAGCCGCAAGACCGCCTCAATGCGATCCGGCGTCCGGCATGCCGCCCGGTCCCCGATCAATCTCAATGTGGTAGCGGCGCAGTCGCGCACAAGATGAAGCCTATATAAGGGGGCGATTTTCGGGCGCAAGCCACGAACGCCGCGATCGTCTAAATGCAATATTAGGGAACGCGGCCCGCGCGCTTCGATTAACCGGTTAGCGGCGGCAATGCCGCGGGGCTGACGGCAGGGACACCTTCCATGAAACTCCTCATTTTGCTGGCCACCGGCGCGCTGTTCGCGGCGCCCCCGGCGGCGCTGGCGCAGACAATGCGCTGCAACAGGATCGTCAACGTCGTTCCCTATTCCGCCTACCAAGGTCCGGACGGGACCTACAATTCGTATGCCGACTATATCCGCGATCTGAACGGCATACCGTGCGGGCAGAATTGTAGCCTGCGGGCGCAGGCGCGTTGGGAAATTGCGCAACCGCATTGCGCGGGATGAGTGCAGATTCCGGCAGGGCTCAGGAGAAACGCGGGCCTTGCCGGGCTTCCGCCAAGGCGCGGGAAAGGCCGGTGGCGAACGCAGCCTTTTCGTCGGGGCCGAGAAAATTGCCGACCTCGACGCTCTGTCCGCGCGAAACGAGGGCCAGCTTCTGCACCCCGAATTCCTCGTGTTCCTCCTTGTGGAGGCATACCCAGGAGGGGTGGAAGCGCCATTCCGCTTTCGCTCCCTTGGGCGAGACTTTGGCAAGCATCAGTTCGATCGGCGTGACGGCCACGTCCTCATAGGCGCGGGCGGCGCGGAAATTGGCACGGAAGGCAAAGTAAAGGAACGCCACGTCAAGCCCCATGAAGCCGGCGACGGGCCAAGCGCCGGCGATCACGAACGGCAGCGTGGCGAAAAAGCTCATCCCCGAGAAGACCAGGATGAGGATATGGAAATTGCGCTTGCTGAGCGAACGATGCGGATGCAGGCGCACCGCGAAGATGCGCCGCGTCGCGGGGTCGTTCTCGTAGCAGATGTGGATCGACGGCTCGGTCATTCGAACTCGCCCTTCTCTCGAGTCTCTATGAACCTTATAACGCCGCAATGGCGGCTGGCACCAGGGTGAAGCGCAAAACCGGCGAAAAAGTTCCCCGGCTGCGCGACCGGGCGAGCGTGCGGGAGATCTTCCGGCGCTTCGCGGCCGCGGTGCCGGATCCGCGCGGCGAGCTCAAATACCGCAATCCGTTCACGCTGCTCGTCGCCGTGGTCCTGTCGGCGCAGGCAACCGACGCCGGCGTCAACAAGGCGACCGAGAAACTCTTTGCGGTGGCGGATACGCCGGAGAAAATGCTGGCGCTCGGCGAGGCGAAGCTCACGCAATTCGTCAAGACCATCGGCCTTTATCGCGCCAAGGCCAAGAACATCATTGCGCTTTCCGCGCGGCTGGCGAACGAGCATCGCGGCAAGGTGCCGGCTGACCGCGACGCCCTCGAAGCGCTGCCCGGGGTCGGGCGCAAGACCGCGAACGTCGTGCTCAACACCGCCTTCGGCTGGCCGGTGATCGCCGTCGATACGCATGTCTTCCGGGTCTCGAACCGCGTGCCCATCGCGCCCGGCAAGACGCCGCGCGAGGTCGAGGACGGTCTCATGAAGGTCGTCCCGGACGAATATAAGATCCACGCCCATCATTGGCTCATTCTGCACGGACGCTACGTCTGCAAGGCACTGAAGCCGGACTGCGGCCGTTGCCTCATCAACGATCTCTGCCGCTGGCCGGGAAAAACGATAGACCTGGGCAGGGCCGCGCGGCCGCGTTCGTGATAGAATCGCGGCGCAGATTCGTTTTCGCGGTGCGAGTCGAACGGGAGAACCGCGCGTGAACACCCCCCGGCTGGTCGCTTTGGAACAACGCGGCGACGATCAAGACGTATCGCTGCGGCCGCGCGTTCTTGCCGACTTCATCGGCCAGGACGCGGCGCGCAAGAACTTGCGGGTCTTCATCGAAGCCGCCAAGGCGCGTCGCGACGCGCTCGATCACGTGCTCTTCGTCGGCCCTCCGGGCCTCGGCAAGACGACGCTCGCGCAGATCGTGGCGCGCGAGCTTGGCGTCAACTTTCGCGCCACGTCCGGTCCGGTGATCGCCAAGGCCGGCGATCTCGCCGCGCAATTGACGGCGCTCGAAGACCGCGACGTGCTGTTCATCGACGAGATCCATCGCCTAAATCCGGCGATCGAAGAGATCCTTTATCCGGCGATGGAGGATTTCCAGCTCGATCTGATGATCGGCGAAGGGCCGGGCGCGCGTTCGGTGAAGATCGATCTTGCAAGATTCACGCTGATCGGCGCCACCACCCGCGCCGGCCTCATCACGACGCCGCTGCGCGACCGGTTCGGCATTCCGATGCGGCTCGAATTTTATTCGGTTGCCGAACTCGAAGTGATCGTGCGGCGCGCCGCGCGCATCCTCGCGCTGGAGATCGGCGAGGACGGCGCCAACGAGGTGGCGAAACGGGCGCGCGGCACGCCGCGCGTCGCCGGCCGGCTGCTGCGCCGGCTGCGCGATTTCGCCGAAGTAAGCGCCGCGCCGGGCGAGCGGATTGTCGTCACCCGCGCGCTCGCCGACCGGGCGCTCGCCGAACTCGACGTCGATGCGCTGGGCCTCGACTCGATGGACCGGCGCTATCTCGGGCTGATCGCCAATGCGTTCGGCGGCGGTCCCGTCGGCGTCGATACGATCGCCGCGGCGATCTCCGAGCCGCGCGACGCGATCGAGGACATCATCGAGCCGTATCTCATCCAGCAGGGATTTTTGCAGCGCACGCCGCGCGGCCGGCTGCTGACCGCGCACGCCTTCCGTCATCTCGGTCTCGATCCGCCCGCCGCGGCGCAGCAGATGGGGCTGTTCTGCGGCGACGAAAGCTAAGCTGCCAAAGGGGAAGTCGAGGTGGTAGAATCCGCCCCGAGTCCACGGGCTCGGGGGAGGAAACATGGCGTATCCGCGCGTCCTCGCGGCGAGCGCAATTCTATTGGCATGGGGCGCCAGCGCCGGCGCCGAGTCGGCCGGATATTGCCGCGATTACGCGGCCGCGGCGGTCATCAAGGCCGACGAAAACCTTGCCTTTCGCTGCGGCTATCTTGGGCCGCGCTGGGGCACGAATTACCGGGTGCATTTCACCTGGTGCCTCGGCGCGCCGCGCGCCGATACGATCCGCGAAAGGACCGTGCGCCGCCGCATGATCGTCGCCTGCCACGGGTGAGCGGCCGCGCCTTGTCGGGGGATGGCGTGCATGCTATCGGCGGCCGCGCCGGCCCGGAGAGGTGGCAGAGTG
>JASHUD010000193.1 GCA_030040215.1 Methylovirgula sp. | reverse complement strand
ATGCGTGGCAAAAATGCGCTCATGGCGCTGGTCGTGCGCGGACGCGGCGTGCCGCGCCCAGCGAACATCGCCGGCGTGATCAGCAAAGAGCACATCGCCGACTCGGTGGCGAGCAGCCTCAGCATGTACCCGGCCGGCGATTGAGACGCCGGGTTACCCGATAGTATTGATAGTATTTACAAGCAATTCCTGACCTTTATGAACAAGAATTCAGGTTTGTGGCCTAAATGCCACAATTCCCTGCGACGTTTTGCCTACCAGCCCAGCCATAAACCTCACTATTGCCCGATCACATCCTCTTTCTCAACATAATACAAAACTTATTAGCAGCCCTTCTGGAAACAACCGAAAGGGCGGTACATTGAATCGATTCACCGTTGCGACAGTTACAATAAGCATGCTGGCGTCGTTGTCCGCGAATAGCTCTTATGCGAATTCCCGTGGTCATGCCGGACTGTATGGAGGTACTTTGATTAGAGCCTCATACTACTGTTCCGGACGTCGGACTGCTTCGGGGGAACGCTTCAATCCCAACGGATTTACTGCCGCGCATCGCACCCTGCCGTTTGGGACGCGCCTCACCGTCACCAATCCGGCCAACGGCCGCACAGTGGTGGTGCGGATCAACGATCGCGGCCCCTTCGTACGCGGCGTGAGCCTCGATCTGGCGCGTGGCGCCGCCTTCGCGATCGGCATGCGCGGAACCGGGACGGTACGGATCGCGCGTGTTGGCGGCCTGGCCGAGAGCGACTGGCAAGGGGAGACCTTCGCGCAGGCGCCGCAGGCTTCCGCGCCGCAAGCCGCGGGGTCGCGGGAGACGCAGTGGCCGAACGATGCGACCCGCTTCTGGGGCTCGCCTTTCGAGCACGGCATCGACTGACGCTTCCAAAGTGCAGACGCTTGCACGGCGGCCAAGTTCGTGACTTGGTCGCCGTTTTCGTTTCTCGTCCAACCAAAACCCGGAACAGTTGCCGTGCATACCCGGGGTTTCGTCATTTCCGCCCCGCATTCGGGTGCCGGAAAGACCACGATAACGCTGGCTCTTCTTGCGGCACCGACAAGGCGCGGTGTCCGTGTACGCGCCGCGAAAGCGGGCCCCGATTATATCGATCCGGCGTTTCATGCCGCAGCCAGAGGATCGCCAAGCGCCAATCTCAATACTTGGGCGATGCCGCCCGCGGTTCTCGACAGTATCGTGGCGCGCGCCGCGGAATTTCTGGTGATCGAAGGCGCCATGGGGTTGTTCGATGGCGCGCCGATTCCTGGGCGCGGCGGCGCAACCGCGGATCTTGCCGCCCGATTTGGCTTGCCGGTGATCCTCGTGCTCGACATATTCGCGCAGGCGCAATCCGTGGCGGTGGTGGCGCATGAACGAGCGGGAATAGGCGCCTAAAACCGCGGCTCGGCCAGGGCTTCGGCATGCGCCTGCGCCGCGACCGGATGGAACGTGCCGCTCGCTTCGTCGAGCCCGTAGAGTTGCCCGTCGGCGACGCCGAAATAAGCGCCGTGCAGCGAAAGCCGCCTTGCCCGCTCGTTTTCGATGACATACGGAAAACTGCGCAGATTGGCGAGCGTGTCGATGATCGCGGCATGGCCGAGGCGCTCGGCGTAAGTCTCGATCGATTCTGTGCGCGGCCCGAGTTTGCCGGCGGCCGGCGCGAGCAGCGAAATCCACCGACCGATGAAATCGCCCGGTGCGAGCGCCCGGTTCGGATCGGCGAACTGTTCGACATAGGCGCGCACGCCCCCGCACTTCGCATGCCCCATGACCACGATGTGAGCGACGTGCAAGACGCTGATCGCATATTCGAGCGCCGCCGAGGTGCCGTGATGCTCGGCATCGGGCGCGTAGGGCGGCACCAGGCTGGCGATGTTGCGCAGCACGAAGATCTCGCCCGGATGGGCGTCGAAGATCACTTCCGGCGAGACCCGCGAATCGCAGCATCCGATCAGCAGGATTTTGGGACTTTGGCCGTGTTGCGCGAGCTGGCGATAACGGTCCTGTTCGCGGCGGAAGCGGCCGCCGAGAAAGGATTCGTAGCCTTCGACGAGCCGCGCCGGCAGAAGCGCATGGTCAGAGGGAGAGGCTTGAGACGGTTCTTTCATCGTGGGATCGCATGAGGACAGGTTGGGAGTGCCGGAACGGCGCCGTGGAGACTGCCTGAGTGCATGCCGCGCTGCAATAGACATTGCGGCACGTCAGCGCATTTCGCGGTGCGTTTACCTTCAATCGACAACCCGCCTTGTCGACCGCTCTTAGCCGTTGTTCCCTCGCGCGCGGCCGCGCCGGGCGAGGATGGCAGAGGCCCAACGGTTGATTCCGCACTGCGAAGAAACGGATCTACGGCAACGGATTCGACGCCATTGCAGTTATTCTCATCTGGCGACAAGGTATAAACTCGGCTAACGAATTAAGAAATCTGCCGCGGCGGAGGGAATGCATGGACATCCACGAGTATCAGGCCAAGCAGTTGTTGGCCCAGTTCGGCGTCGCCGTGCCGCCCGGCGTCGTCGCCTGCACGCCCGAAGAAGCCTCCTACGCCGCGATCGAACTTGGCGGCTCGCGCTGGGCGGTGAAGGCGCAAATTCACGCCGGCGCGCGCGGCAAGGCCGGCGGCATCCGGCTTTGCACGAGCTATCGGGAGGTACGCCAAGCGGCCGACGATCTTCTCGGCAAGCGTCTCGTCACGCTGCAGACCGGTCCCGAGGGGCAGCCCGTAAATCGCGTTTACATTGAATCCGCGGCGCCGTTCGAGCGCGAACTCTATCTGGGCTACGTCCTCGACCGCAAGGCCGAACGCGTCCGCGTCATCGGCTCGCGGCATGGCGGCATGGAGATCGAAGAGATCGTCAAAACCGATCCCGATGCCATCATGCAGGTGGTCGTCGAGCCCGCCGTAGGTCTTCAGGCTTTCGAGGCGCGCGAACTCGCCTTCCAACTCGGGCTCGGCGGCAAACAGGTGCAGCGCGCCGTGGAGACCATTCTCGGGGCCTACCGTGCCTTCCGGGATTGCGACGCCTCGATGCTCGAGATCAATCCCCTGGTCGTCACCAAGGACGACCGGGTGTTCGCCCTCGACGCGAAGATGTCGTTCGACGACAACGCACTGTTCCGCCGCCAAAACGTCGCCGCCATGTACGACTCGACCCAGCAGGATCCGCGCGAGGCGCAGGCGGCCGAACACAATCTGAATTACATCGGCCTCGACGGCGAGATCGGCTGCATCGTCAACGGCGCCGGCTTGGCGATGGCGACGATGGACATGATCAAACACGCCGGCGGCAGCCCCGCCAATTTCCTCGACGTGGGCGGCGGCGCTTCGCCGGAGCGGGTTGCGACCGCCTTCCGTCTTGTCTTGTCGGACGACAAGGTACGCAGCGTGCTGGTCAATATTTTTGCCGGCATCAATCGCTGCGACTGGGTTGCCCAAGGCGTCGTGCAGGCCTGCAGGGAAACCGCCATCAAGGTTCCCCTCGTCGTTCGACTGGCCGGCACCAACGTCGAAGCCGGCCGCAAGATCATCAAGGAAAGCGGCATTTCGATCGTCAGCGCGGAGACGCTGGGCGAAGCCGCGGCCAAGGCGGTCGCCGCCTGCCGCGGGAACGGGATCGCCATCAAGGCGGCGAACTAGGAATGGCGCGTGGTTAAAACACCAAAAGGTAGACCATGAGTATTCTCATCGATGAAAAGACCCCAATTCTCGTACAGGGCATCACCAGCGAGAAGGCAACCTTCCATACCAAGGAAATGATCGCCGCCGGCAGCAAGGTTGTCGCCGGGGTTACGCCCGGCAAGGGCGGACAGACGCATTGCGGAGCGCCAGTCTTCAACACCGTGAAGGAAGCGGTCAAAGCGACCGGCGCGAGCGCCAGCATCGCCTTTGTCGCGCCGGCCTACGCGGCCGACGCCATCATGGAAGCGGCGGACGCCGGCATCCGGCTCGTGTGCTCGATCACCGACGGCATACCGGCGCAGGATATGATGCGCGTCAAACGCTATCTCAAACGCTATCCGAAAGAGCGGCGCACGATGCTCGTCGGGCCGAACTGCGCCGGTATCATCAGCCCCGGCAAAGCGATGCTCGGCATCATGCCGCCGCATATTTACATCCAGGGCTCGGTCGGCCTCATCTCGCGTTCCGGCACATTGGGTTATGAAGCCGCCTCGCAGATGAAGGCGCTCGGCATCGGCATTTCGACGAGCGTCGGGATCGGCGGCGATCCGATCAACGGCAGTTCCTTCCTGGATCATCTGGCCCTCTTCGCCGAAGACGACGAAACCGAGGCGGTGTTGATCATCGGCGAGATCGGCGGGCCGCAGGAGGCGGAAGCGGCCGCTTGGGTTCAAGCCAACATGACGAAGCCGGTGGTCGGTTTCGTTGCCGGGCTTACCGCCCCGAAAGGCCGCCGCATGGGCCATGCCGGCGCGATCATATCGGCGGCCGGCGACAGCGCCGCGGAGAAGGCCGAGATCATGCGCTCCTATGGAATGACGGTCGCGCCGAACCCCGCCGAGTTCGGCTCGACGATGGCGCAGGTCCTCTCGAAGGGCCAAGCGCGCCGCATTTCGGCATAAGCCTGACGATCCTAGGGGCGCCGTTATGAGCTTTACCTTGGTCGAACAGGCGCGGCCGCGTCTGCAGCGCTCGGAACTTGCGGTTCCGGGCTCCAATCCGTCGATCTTCGAGAAGGCGGCGAAATCGCGCGCCGATGTCGTCTTTCTCGACGTCGAGGACGCGGTCGCGCCCGACGACAAGGAAAAGGCGCGCGCCAACATCGTCGCCGCCCTCAACGAGGTCGATTGGGGCGCCAAGACGATGATGGTCCGCATCAACGGGCTCGATACGCATTATATGTATCGCGACGTCGTCGACATCGTTGAAGCCTGTCCGCGCCTCGACATGATTCTCATTCCGAAAGTGGGCGTGCCTGGCGACGTCTATGCGCTCGACATGCTGGTGACGCAGATCGAGACCGCCAAGAAACGCAGCAAGCGCATCGGCTTCGAAGTGCTGATCGAGACGGCGCTCGGCATGGCCAACGTGGAGGCGATCGCACAATCGAGCAAACGTCTCGAAGCGATGTCGTTCGGTGTCGCCGACTATGCCGCCTCGACGCGGGCCCGCACCACGGTGATCGGCGGGGTCAACCCGGACTACGGCGTGCTCTCCGACAAAGACGCGCAAGGCAATCGCGCGTTCTTCTGGGCCGATCAATGGCACGCCGCGCAGACGCGCATGCTGGTCGCTTGCCGCGCCTATGGGCTGCGGCCGATCGATGGGCCGTTCGGCGATTTCTCCGATCGCGACGGTTATCTCGCCGCGGCCAAGCGCGCCGCGGTTCTCGGCTATGAAGGCAAATGGGCGATCCATCCTTCGCAGGTCGAGCTTGCCAACGAAGTGTTCACACCCTCGGACGCGGAGGTCGCGAAAGCCAAGCGCGTCGTCGATGCCATGCAACAGGCGGCGAAAGAAGGCAAAGGCGCGGTTTCGCTCGACGGCCGCTTGATCGACATCGCCAGCATCCGCATGGCGCAGGCGCTTCTCGACAAAGCCAAAGCCGTCGCCGCGGGGTGATGACGCGATCGCCTCTTCGTTTGCCCGCGAAATCGCCTTCCGATAGAACCGGCCGCGGAGATGGCGCATGGCCGACGAACCCGAAGAGAATGAAACCGCGCCGGTGCACCCGGCCGCGACATCGGTGCCGCGCGACAAACCGGTGATCGAAGCCCGCGCCGAAGAGACCGCGGCGGAAGAAACGCCGCGCGAGTCCGACGCGGAGCAATCCGGCGTAGATATTCCTCCTGAAGATCCCTGGGCGTCGCTGCCTGGTCCGGCCACGGCGGAAGTGATGCCGCATCACGAGCCCGCGCCGGAGTCCGCGCCGCCGCCCAGCGCGAGCGCGCCAATTCCGGGCACACCCGTCTGGCCGTTCGCGGCGGCGGTCGTCGTGGCCGCGCTTATCGCGGCGGGCGGCGCCTTCGGCTTTCATCTGCTCGACCGGACGCCGGCGCATCTGGCGGCGCTCGAATCGTTGGTCGGC
The DNA here is from genome assembly GCA_030040215.1 of Methylovirgula sp. Taxonomy (GTDB): domain Bacteria; phylum Pseudomonadota; class Alphaproteobacteria; order Rhizobiales; family Beijerinckiaceae; genus Methylovirgula. Next base: position 43 of record JASHUD010000193.1, on the reverse strand, counting down.
ACGCTGCAACATCGCCCCGACGCGGCGCAAGGCTTGGAAGCGG
>JASHUD010000192.1 GCA_030040215.1 Methylovirgula sp. | reverse complement strand
GACAAGGTAGGAGATAACGGAATCAATCTTCCCGTCCTTGCCTGGGCGACCCCGATTAACTTCTACAATACCCGCCTTCAGATGATCTTCGCGCAGCCGTTCGCCTGGACGACCGGTACGCCGGCAAACGTCGTCTATGCCAACAGCACCTTGTTTGCGGGACAGTTGGCGCATGATTTTGGCGGCGGTTTCGGCGCGAGTTATCTCGCCGGCTATCGCGCCGCCATGCCTTACAGCGCCGCCTTCACGCAAGCCTCGTTCGAACAGCGCGCCGCGATAAGCTATACTGGCGGGGGATACGACCTCACCGCCAATCTCGCAAACGGGATATTCGGCGACGACGCGCGGTTTCCGGACTGGCTCAACCTCGATCTGACGGCGACGAAGAAATTCGGCAAGTTCGAGGCCGGCCTGATCGCCTATGGTTCGTCGGATATTTCGAGTCCCACCCCGCTCTACAAGCGCGAGGGGCAATTCGCGGTAGGCGTCCTTGGCGGGTATGATTTCGGCCCGTTTCGCGTTCAGGTCTATGCGTCGCGCGACGTCGCGGAGCGCAATTACGGCGGCTATGACACGCGCGGCTGGTTTCGCCTGATCCTCCCGCTTTACAAGGCATCGGAAGTCGCCAGCGCCGAACCGCTGCGGCCGCGCGAGTGATCGGCGGCTTTGCACCGAAACAAAGCGGTGCTGCGAATTCGCCAAGGCGAACGAAAAACTTCGCGGCGAATTACGTCGCGGTCGGCGGCAAGACGAAGGGCAAAAACGTCGGCGCGCGAATAGGCGAGGCGCCCGCGCACTGAGCGAGCGGCTCCCGCGCGGTCGCGTTCTCGCAGCAACGCCGGCCAGCTCGCCGCCGGGCGCAGTTACTTCCCTTCGATCAGCTTTTGCGCTTCGTCGCGCAACGCGGCGCGCGAGGCGTCGAGCGCGTAAACCATGTGGCCGCCGCCATAGACGACGAGGCGCAGCCGGTTTGGATCGCCCATCGGCGCGATCTGATTGATCAGCAGTTGCGTGGCGAAATAGGGCGTCACTTCATCGGTGAGCCCATGCGCGATCAGCACGCGGAAATGCGGATCGAGCGCCAAGTCCTGTTTGAGGTCGGCCACCGCGTCCGGCTGCCCCGATCCCCAATCCCAGTCTTGGCTCACCGCTTTGTTGAGTACGTCGTAGCGCGCCTCGACGAACCAGTTGAGCTGTTTCTGGTAGATGTCGGCCATGGCGCTGGCCAGCGGCGGGCACAACGCGTCGAGAACGGGATCGGCGTAATGGCTCGTGGCGGCATGCGGGCTGGGATCGAAGCCCATGACCAGCGCGTCGTAGGCGCTGGCGACAAGACCTTTGCCGCGCCCGCGTTCGCGATCGAAGGCCGCGGTATCGACGCGTCCCGCCAGGCGACGCACGAAGGCCGGATCGAGGCCGATGAAGCTCGCGACCTTCGCGCTCACTCGGTCGAGCACCGCGGGATCGCGTTCGCCGCGCAGCAGATCGACGATATAGGGGCCGGCGGCGTAAGCTTCGACGTCGGCGAGCTCTTTGCGCCCGTCAAGCCCCGTGAGGCCGCGCGCCGCCGCGGCGAACGAGGGCAGGCGGCCGGCATAGGTCAGCGGGTTGTCTCCGTCGAACCAGGCGAAATCGAGAACCGGCGAAATCAACACGAGCCCCTCGATGCCGACGCCCTCGCTCTCGCTTAACCGGCGCGCCAGTTTCGGCCCGCGAAATCCACCGTAGCTCTCTCCGACGATGAATTTCGGACTCTCCCAGCGCTTGTTCGCCGCGATCCATTTGCGAATGACCACGCCGAGCGCGTCGATGTCGCCGGAGACCGTGAAGAAGCTTTTCGCCGCCGCGTCGTCTTTGGCGAGGATGCGGCTGTAGCCGGTCTTCGGCGGATCGATGAACACGAGATCGGTGAAGTCGAGCCAGGTGTCGGCGTTGTCGACGGTAATCGGCGGCGCGGAAGGCGCTGCACCGATGAGCGGCAGCCGCCAAGGGCCGAGCGCGCCGAGGTCGAGCCAGGCCGATGCAGCGCCCGGACCGCCGTTGATCGCAAACGTCAGCGGCCGCTTGGCCGGATCTTCCCCATCTTTCAAGAATGCGACGTAGGCAACATCGGCCAGCGGCGCGCCGGTCTTTCCATTGCTCAGCCGGATCGCCCCGGCCTTCGCCGTGAAGCGGATCGTGCGGCCGGGCAGTTCGAGCACGTGGCTCGTTACCGCCTCGGGCGGAAGCGGGTTGGGCGGCGTGGTCGCAATCGCCGCCGGGTTTTCCCGCTTGGCATGGTCCTGCGCCGCGAGCGGCGCGCAGGCGAGCGCTCCGAGCACGAGCGCCAGCAGCCATTTCGATGCACGCATCCGTTCCTCGCTTTCGCAGTGCCCTGGGAAGATCTAGGGCGCCGCGGCATCGCGGCGAAGCTTGGCTTAGGTGAAGCGGGCGAGGCACGCAACCGCTAGGCGGCGGAGCGGGCTTGGCGTCTCGGTCGGCGGAGGCCCTTCCGGATCGAGCAATGAAGCTTTGAGAATCTCATGGCAGGTAACGGCAGCGGATATGGCCCTAGCGCCGCGAAAAGCAGCGCATTTGCGCAATGTTTCGGCCGTAGTACGTTGCTCAGATGCAATCCGACCGGCTCGGCAATCTCGGCCGCATTATCTTCATCAGCATCGCCGTCCTGTTCGGATTTTTCATTGTGAGTGAGCTGGCACTTCATGCCGTGTCGAGCGGCACCAATCCGCTCTTTGCAAACATAGATATAACTGGCGAAGCCAACCCGCTCTTTGCAAGCGCGCTTCGGATTCGCAATCCTGTCTATACCCATACCCTGGTGGCGAATTTCGACGGCTATGATCCCTACGGGGGCGCCACATATCGGGTCTTCACGGACTCGCTGGGCTTTCGCGATTTCTCAACGCGCCATGTCGCGCTCGCCGCAGACAAACACCGTATAATCTTCATTGGCAGTTCCTTCCTTGAAGGGATCGGCGTTCCCTACGAACAATCGTTCGTCGGCCGCTTTGCTCTCGCCTTTCCAAACATTGACGTGCTGAATGCGGCAGTTACCGGATATGGCCCGTCGGCCGATTACGAGAAGCTACGGTATTTCGTTGATGCCGGACTTAAGTTCAACGAAGCAATCGTCTACATCGACCCCGCCAACGTGCAGGACGAAGCCGTCGGCTATTCGTATGACGGGCGTGGCGTTCTTCGATGGTCTGGAAGCGGATGCAATCTGAAACCGACTCCTTGGTGGCGTAGGGTCTCGTACATCGCCGCTTTCATCAGTCGCAAAATTTGGGAGCGGGAAAGAGCAAATTATCTCGACCACGCAAGCCTTGATGACTTGACGCGTCCAGGAGAGATTTACGGCCGGGATTTTGCGCGGGCGAGTTGGACTTACGATCCGGCGGCGCCATGCTATGGAACGATAGGAATCGAGGGAGGCATCGCCAAAGAAAAACGGCAAATGGACCGGCTTTACGATCTTCTATCGAGACACGGCATCGCTCTCTCCGTTGGCGTATACCCTTGGCCGCAGCAGTTGCTCTACGATCGTCAGGATTCAAGGCTGGTCCAGATTTGGCGCGACTGGTGCCTCGGGAAATGCAAGCATTTTTTCAACAGTTTCCCAGCGCTCTTTGGCTACAAAGAGCGGGATCCCGATTTTCTAAAGCATCTCTTCATGTCGGCCGATAGCCACTGTACGGCGCTCTGTTATCGCATAATGGCCGATGATCTGATTGGGCAATATCGGCGCCCTTAAGCGGGTTCCTCGCGGACTCGCGCATCAAGTGACCTCGCCAACGCAGAAGATTCGCGACGTATGTACGCAACCGCTAGGCGGCGGAGCGGGCTTGGCGTGGCGTCTCGGTCGGCGGAGGCTCTTCCGGATCGAGCCTTGGCAAGGCGTTCATGACGCGCTCGGGCGGAAACACCACGATCACCTCGGTGCCCTCGCGCACTTTCGATTTGAGCGAAAACGTGCCGCCGTGCAGCTCGACGAGGCCTTTGACGATCGGCAGGCCGAGGCCCGATCCTTCTTCGGCGTTCTTTTGGGCGAGCGTGCCGCGTCCGAAAGACGACATCACGATCGGGATTTCTTC
>JASHUD010000191.1 GCA_030040215.1 Methylovirgula sp. | reverse complement strand
GGCCACAACCGGATGCGCGAACTGCGACTTTGGATCGGCCGCGAGCGCCGCGGCTCGCCTCGCTTTGGCCAGAGTTCGGCTGGCAACTAACGGCGCTTCCGATTCTTCTCGGCGTGCGCCGATCACCAAGGCCGCCATGCGCATATTCCGGTTCGCTCTCGCGCTTTTCTTGGCGAGTCTCAGCGCGCCGGCCTTCGCGCATCCGCACGTCTGGGTGACGGCGCGCGAGGACGTGATCTTCGACAACCAGGGCCGCATCGCGGCGATCCGCGGCGCCTGGGTGTTCGACGACATGTATTCGGCCTTCGCAACCCAGGGGCTCGGCAAGGACGGACAGCTCGCCACCAAGGAAGAACTCGCGCCGCTCGCCAAGACGAACGTCCAATCGCTCGCCGAATTCGACTATTTTACATTTGCGAAAATCGCCGGCACAAAAGTCGAGTTCGGAGCGCCGACCGATTACTCGCTTGAGGAACGGCCGGATAAACTTGTCATGCTGACTTTTACCCTTCCGCTCAAACAGCCGACCGATCCCGGCAAGGCGTTCACCTTTCAGGTCTACGATCCCACCTATTTCGTCGCCTTCAGCCTCGACGACAAAGTGCCGGTAGAACTAATCGGCGCGCCGAAAGGCTGCTCGTCCAGCGTGCTCGGCGCCGATCCGCTCGACCTGGACGCCACGAAAAAATTGTCGGAAGCGTTCTTCGCCAATCTGTCGCCGGGCTCCGACTTCGGCGAGAAATTAGCAAGTCGCGTGTTCATCGCCTGTCCATAATCGCGAAGGAAGAACCCTGAGACCCAAGCTGAAATTCACGCCCTGCTCCGCTCCGCAATTCGCCTATGGTCGGATCGCGGCGGGCGCGCTGCTTTTCCTTCTCCTTCTGGCGTGCCGCGACGGTGCGATGGCGCAGGGCTTTCATCATCCTTTCGAGGTCGGCGGCGACGAAGGCGCGGTTGGTCGCGTTTCGGGACTGACGGCGTGGATCATCGCGCAGGAGAGCAGCTATTCGCTCATGCTGACGAGCGCCTTGCGTGCGGTTAAGGCCCACCACGCCGCGTTTTCTCTGCTCGCCGGGTTGAGTTTCGCCTATGGCGTCTTCCATGCCGCGGGCCCCGGGCACGGCAAGGCCGTCGTCACCTCTTACATGGTCTCCAACGAGCGGGCGCTGCGGCGCGGTCTCGTCATTTCGCTGCTCGCGGCAATCTTTCAGGGCATCGTCGCCATTGCCCTCGTGGGTGCGGCCGCAGGGATTTTCAGGGTCACGGCGCAACGTATGAATGCCGCCGCCGAGGATCTCGAGCTTGCGGCCTATTGCGGCATTATTCTCCTCGGCACCGTGCTGCTCGCGACCAAAGGCGCGGCGCTGGCCTCAACGGTGCGACGTCACTGGGCGGCGCGGGTCGTGCCGGTCATGCATCTGTTCGCGGGCGCATCGGCGGGGGCGGGTTTCCCGCAACAGAAACAAGCAACGTTCTTCGCCGATGACGGCTCGTTCGATCAGGTTCACGGTCCGGACTGCGCTCATTGTCATATCCCCGACCCGAAACAGCTCGGCGACGGCTTTTCCTGGAAATCGGCGGCCGTGACGATCATCACGGCCGGTGCGCGACCTTGTTCCGGGGCAATCCTCATTCTGGTCTTCGCCGTGGCACGGGGCATGTTTGCGGTCGGCGTGGCGGCGGTTTTCGTCATGTCGCTCGGCACGGCGGTCACAACGGGCGGGCTCGCGGTTATGGCGGTCTTCGCCAAGAAGATGGCTGTCCGGTTCTCCGGCAAGGAATCCGCAAGGGCCGAGATCATCGGCCGCCTGATCGAGGTCGGAGCGGCACTCTGCGTGCTGTTGTTCGGATGCGGCCTGCTCGCCGCGTATTTCATGGGGGTCAACACCCCCGGCGCTTGAGGACCGAAGAGCTTGAGCTAAGCCTATTCACCCCTTAACTTCGTGGCCAAAGAGCGGGATAATGATGCCTTGATCGGCAAGAACATTATGGCGACTCACCGGCAAAGCAAAAGGATTTGGAATGGGATACGCAAGTTCGTTGCGATCCTCTCCGCCGTCGCCCTTTGGCTTGCCGCCGACGGAACTCTCACGGCGCAAGCCCAGGGCTTCAACCCGCTGAATTGGTTCCAACAAATGTTTCAGCCACCGCCGTCGCCCGGTTATGGCTACGGCCAGTGGCCACGCTATCGTCCCGCCAGACCGCATCCGCCCGTCGAGAAGGTGCAAACCAAACCGGCCGTGCCGCCGACCTTCTTCGTCGCGGTCATGGGTGATTCGCTCGGCCAGTTGCTCGCCCAAGGCCTAACGGAATCGCTGAGCGACCGGCCGGAAGTCGGCGTATTGCGCCAGGCGCGCGAAGACTCGGGCCTCGTCCGCGACGATTTCTACGACTGGACGAAGGCCGCCCATGATCTCATTACGAGCGGCCAGAAGATCAACGTCGCGGTGATGCTGATCGGCAGCAACGACCATCAGCCTTTGCGCGACACGGACGGAACTTATCAGGATCCCGGCTCGCCGAAATGGAACGATCTTTACGCGGCGCGGGTCGACGCGATCAGCGCGATGTTCCGCGACGCCAAGATCCCGCTGCTATGGGTCGGGCTGCCGATCATGAAGAGCGACCGCCTGTCGAGCGAAATGGTGGCGCTCAACGACGTCTATCGCGAACATGCGACCAAGAACGGTGCGACCTACATCGACATCTGGGACGCGTTCGGCGACGACAAGGGCCAGTTCAGCCCCTTCGGTCCCGACGTCAACGGTCAGGTCGTGCGGCTGCGCTCGCTCGACGGGATTCATTTCACTCGGGCGGGCGCGCTCAAACTCGCGAGTTTCGTCGCTCCCGATATTCGTCAGATCCTCGACTCCGGCAAGCTGCAGGGCGACGCCGCTCTGGCGAAGATCGAGACGACGAACCCGGCCGGCACCAATGCTCCGGCGAGCGCGGCCGTCGCGCCGCCGGTGAAGCCGCCGATCGGCCCGGTTCTGCCGTTGACCGGCCCGGCGCTTGCTCCGGGCGGACAGCTCGCCACGCCGGCCGCGGCCGATGCTGGCGCGGCGCAGAATCTGATCGAGCAGACGTTTGCGGCGGGTAAGCCGCCCGCCGCAAAGCCCGGCCGCGCCGATGATTTCAGTTGGCCGCCGAAGCAATGATCGCCGGCGTCGCGCGCATTGGATCTGCGCCAGGCCATTTTCAGGCACGCTCCGGCGTGCTCTAATTCGCGCTCAGCATCGGGATTGATCGCCTACGCTCGAGATTCGCGTGACATGGCTGACAAACTGAGCGCCGAGGAACGCGTGGCCTTGCGCGCGGAGCTTGAACGCCTGCGCCAGGAGCATCGTGACCTCGATTCGGCGATTGAAGCGTTGGCCGATGTTTCCGCCGCCGACCAACTGCAGATCCAGCGCCTGAAGAAGCGCAAATTATTCCTGCGCGACAAGATCGGCCGCATCGAGGACCAGTTGACGCCGGACATTATCGCGTAAGCGAGCGCGCTCGCCTAGCGCGCATCTTTGCCGGGCTTGGCGCGCAGCCGGGTTTGCAGGAGTTCGCCGCGCTCCTCCAAGATCGGATAGGCGGCGCCGGAGACAAGGTAATCGTTCACGCTTTTGAGCGCGCGCAGCAGATCGAGATGCAACGTGTTCGTCTCGACGGCCGCCGGCCGCAATTCGCGCAGATGCCGGAAATGCGCCGCCGTCGCCTTCGCCTCGATGTCCCGGAAGATCGCCTTTTCGTCGGCGAGCGCCCGGGCAGCCCGATTATCGCCGGTCATGAAGGCGGTTGCGGCGAGACGCAGGTTGGCGCCCAGCCGATCGAGCATCGTGCGCACTTCGGCGCGGCCGCCTCTGGCAAGCACCAGCCCGCGCTTGAGCTGGCGCGCCAAAGTCCCCATGGCGCTACGATCGATCGCATCCCCGGCAAGCCCCAGATTGGTTGTAAAGGCAAGGATCGAAGCGAGGCGCTTGTCGTCCTCCTCGCTCAGCGCCTCCGGATCGACGGCAACGAGGTAGGCTTTGATCGCGCTGTTCAGCCGATCGAGAATATCGTCCATGCGGCGCGTTTCGACGATTTTCTGTCGATCGCTCTGCGCCAGCGCACTGGCCACGCCGTTTAGCATCTCTTCGAGGATGTCGATCAAGCGCAATGCTTCGCGGGCCGCATTGCCGAGCGCGATCGCCGGCGTCTCGAGCGCGGCCGGATCGAGGTAGAGCGGGCGCGAAGGATCTTGCGGCTCGATGCGCGCCGGCAGGCAGTAGCGCAAAAGCTTTGCAAAGGGTTGCAGCAACGGCAGGAAGAGGAGCGCCATCGCGACGTTGAACGCCAGATGGAAGTCGGCCACGGCGCGCCCGAGATTGGGCTCGAAGCGCAGCAGCTGCGGCCCAATCCAATCGATGAGCGGCAAGAAGATCGCCGCGCCGAGCAGCCGGTTGAAGAGATTGCCGAGCGCGACGCGCGCTCCGGCCCGATCGCCGCCGCGCGGCGTCTCCAGCACCGGGTTGAGCGCCGAACCGATGTTGGCGCCGAGAACCAGCGCCAGTCCGGTGTCGAGCGGAATGACGCCCTTGGTCGCAAACGACATGACGAGCAGCACGATCGCGACGCTCGAATGCGCCGCCCAGGTCACCAGCGCCCCGAAGAGGAGAGCAATCATCGGCTGCGTCGCCACGGCGCCGAGCAGGATGCGCAGGCTCGGCACGTCTTCGTAGGGCGTGACGATCTGCAGAAGCTGGCTCAGCGCCAAAAGCATGAGCCCAAGGCCGATGGCCACGCGACCCAAATCGCGCGTGCGGCTGGCATTGCCCTGCCGGAACATCATGAGGCCGACGACGAGCAGGAGCGGCGCGGCCGCCGCCAAATTCAGCGAGAGAAGCTGGACGATGAGCGTCGTGCCGACATTGGCGCCGAGCATCACGGCGAGCGCCGGGACGAGATCGACGAGGCCGCCGGCGGCGAAGCCGGCCACCATCAGGCCGGTCGCCGTGCTGCTTTGCAGAATCGCGGTGACGCCGAGCCCGGAGGCAAATGCTTTGAGCCGATTGCCGAACGCTCGGCCGAGCCCGCGCCGCAGATCGGGGCCGAAGGCGCGCTGAATCCCGCTCTGGACCATATGCAGGCCCCAGAGCAGCAGCGCGACGGCGCCGGCAAG
>JASHUD010000190.1 GCA_030040215.1 Methylovirgula sp. | reverse complement strand
GAGCCGCCCAAAAACAGCAAACCGCCCAAAAACAGCAAAATGCCGAGAAATACGGCGGCGCCTATTCGCACCGGCACGATCGCCACCTTCCTGCTCTCAGGTTGCATTGGTCCCATCCGGCCCGCCCCAGATTGCGGCTGCCGCGGGAATCTCGCGGTTTTCGGTTAAGCAAGAGTTTACCCAAGGCTTTCAGAGAGCCTAAAGGCAAGTCTTAGGAGCGTCTTAACCCAAGAGGAGCCAATTCTAGTCAACCGTCGCCAAAGAACGAGTCTTCAATGCCTTCGGTCACTTTGCCGCTCCGTTCCTTGTTGCAAAAGGTGCGGCCGGCAATCACCCGCCTAGCCTTGCTGCCGGGGACGATCCGCGGCCGGATTCTTTTCGCTTTCCTTGTCATGAGCATTATTACCGCGGCGCTCGGCGGCTATGCGTCGATCGGCATCAAGCGGGCCGGCGTGCTTGTCGCCAAGACTTTCGATGAATCGCTGATGTCGATCAACTATGCGCGCGCTGCGGCGGCCGATTTCTCCGAGATGCAGGCCGCGTTCGCGCGCCGCTGGAGCGCATCCGACCCCGTCATGCAACACAAGCTCGACGACGAAATGGCGGATCTCGAACAGACGCTTTCCGAGGATCTCTCCATCGCCGCCGAACGCTCGCAATCGAGCCGCGCGGCGCGCGCCGCGACGAAGGTACAACATGCCGTCGATGCGTGGAGCGCGGCGCGCCGGCACTTGCCGCCAGGCGTTCCACCCAATACGGCCTGGGAACTGCTCGATCCTTACGCTTCAACCGTCGCGCAGCAGATCGACCTACTGATCAATTACACGGCGGGCGACGGTTTCACTTATCGGCAAAGCGCCCGCCAAGCCGTGACGGTCGCGACGCATCTCGATCTTGCCGCCACCGGCGGCGCGCTGCTGATTTCGGCGCTCGTGGCGTGGCTGCTGGCGCAGCACATTACCGGCCCCGTGGCGGTTGCGTCGGCAATCGCCAAGCGAATTGCCGACGGCAAGCTCGACGGTGTCATTCCGCGTGGCGGCCCCGACGAACTTGGCGCGCTGCTCGCCGCCATGGCCGTCATGCGCGACAACATCCGCGCGATGATGGAACGCGAAGTTGCACAGCGCCGCACGGCACAGGTCCGGCTCGCCGATGCTCTTGAGAGCTCGCGTGAAGGCATCGTGGTCGTCGATGCCGGTCGCCGCGTCGCCCTCGCCAATTCGCAGGCCGCGGATTTCTTCGGCTGTGCGCCGGAGCACATGACCTCGGGCGACCTGGCCGAGACCGTCCGCTCGAACCAGCTTGCCAAAACTGTTCTGAGCTTCGACCGCACGTCGCCGCCCACCTTCGAGATACAGCTCAAGGACGGACGCTGGCTGCGGATCAGCCGCAGCGCCACCCAGGATGGCGGCTTCATCATCGTCTACAGCGACATCAGCATGCTGAAGAATCAGGAGGCGCAGCTTAAGTCGGCGAACCTGCTGCTCGACGCCGCTCTCGACAACATGTGCCAGGGCCTGTGTCTCTATGACAGCGAGCAGCGATTGAAGGTCGTCAACCGCCGCTTCTGCGAGCTTTTCCGCCTGCCGCCCGAGCGCGTACGGCCGGGGATTACGTTCCGCGAGGTCCTCGAATTAAGCGTCGCCGCCGGCAACCATCTCGGCAAGGTCGCGGACGAACTGCTCAGCGAAGAGTTGTCGCTGATCCGGCAACGTTCGGCGAATACGCGGTTTCAGGAGTTGAGCCACGATCGCGTCCTTGCCGTCGCCCGGCAGCCGACTGCCGACGGCGGCTGGGTTGCGACCTACGAAGACGTGACCGAGCGCCGCCGCGCCGAGGAGCGCATCGTGTTCATGGCGCGTCACGACGCGCTGACCGGACTGCCGAACCGACTTCTTTTCGCCGAGCGCATCGATCAGGCGATCAGCCATATCGGCAGATCGGGCGACGGCTTCGCGATCCTGAGCCTCGACCTCGATCAGTTCAAGCAGGTGAACGATACATTGGGCCATCCGGTGGGCGACGAGCTGCTGCGCAACGTCGCGGAACGGCTGATCTCCTGCCTGCGCGAAGTCGATACGGTCAGCCGGCTGGGCGGCGACGAATTCGCGATCCTGCAATGCGACTTGGAAAGGCCGGAGCAGGCGGCCGGATTGGCGCGTCGCATCGTCGAAGTCCTGAGCGCGCCCTACGATATCGAGGGTCAGCCCGTCACGATCAGCGTCAGCATTGGCATCTCGGTCGCGCCCGGCGACGGGGCCAGTTACGACATTCTTCTCAAGAACGCCGACGTGGCGCTCTATCTCGCCAAAGCCGATGGCCGCGCGACCTGGCGGTTCTTCGAACCGGAGATGGACGTGCGGCTGCAAGTGCGCCGGGCGCTCGAACTCGATCTGCGCGACGCGCTCGCCAACGACGAATTCGAAATTTTCTATCAGCCGCTCTATGACCTTTCGGAGAACCGGATAACCGGCTTCGAAGCCCTGCTGCGCTGGCACCACCCGACGCGCGGCGTGGTATCGCCCGGCGACTTCATCGCGCTCGCCGAGGAAATCGGTCTCATCGTACCGCTCGGTGAATGGGTTCTGCGCAACGCTTGCACCGAGGCAACCTCCTGGCCCAAACACGTCAAACTGTCGGTGAACGTGTCAGCCGTGCAATTCAAGAGCGAGCGGCTGGTCAAGACCGTGACCGATGCGCTGACGATAAGCGGACTGCCAGCCCGCCGCCTGGAACTCGAAATTACCGAGTCAGTCCTGCTTGCCCACAATGTGACGACTATGGACAAGTTGCATGAACTGCGCAATTTCGGCGTCGGCATCTCGATGGACGATTTCGGGACCGGTTATTCCTCGCTGAGCTATCTGCGCAGCTTCCCGTTCGACAAGATCAAGATCGACCAGTCTTTCGTCCGCATGATGTCGGCCAAGGACGGCTCGCTGGCCATCGTGCGCGCCATGGCGGCTCTCGGCAGCAGCCTCGGCATCCGCACCACCGCGGAGGGCGTCGAAACCAAGGAACAGCTCGCCTGGCTGCGCAGCGTCGGCTGCAGCGAGGCGCAGGGCTATTTGTTCAGCCCGCCGGTCGCGGCACGGGAGATCCCGCGCCTGCTCGCCAAATGGAACACCCTAAAGCGGGCGGCGGGCTAGGCGCCGTCGGCAAGTGCCGGCGAAACGTCGGCTTACCGCATCCTGGACTTGCGCCGCCGCGACATGCTAGAGCGCCCTGGCAACCCCGATTTTCGGTGCGAAACGTCGGCTGGCGTTTCCTCGCGGCCGACGCCCGTTTCGCCGCAGCGCGCATCCCGATGCCACGAGGACCAGCATGCGCCCCTTGGCCATTCTTCCTTCTGTTCTTGCCGCCGATCTCGCCCATATCGGCAAGGCGGTCGAGGAGGTGATGACGGCAGGCGGCGACATCGTTCATATCGATGTCATGGACGGGCATTTCGTGCCGAACATCAGCTTCGGCCAGGACACGGTAAAGGCAATCCGCAAAGTAACGGATCGGCGGCTCGACGTGCATCTGATGATTGCGCCGGTCGATTGCTACATCGAATCCTTCGCAGCGGCGGGCTCCGACGTGATTACCATTCACCCCGAGGCCGGACCGCATCTGCACCGTTCGCTGGCGTTGATCCGCCAACTCGGCAAGAAAGCCGGCGTCGCGCTCAATCCGGCAACGCCCGTCGCGACGATCGAGCATGTGCTCGACGACATCGATCTGGTGCTCGTCATGAGCGTCGATCCGGGCTTCGGCGGCCAAGTCTTCATTCCCTCGAGCATCGAGAAGCTCAACATCGTCCGCGCCATGACCGCAGGCCGCGACATCGAAATCGAGGTCGACGGCGGGGTTACCGCCGAAACGGCGGGCGCGGTCGCCGGCGCGGGCGCCAATTGGCTTGTTGCCGGTTCGGCCGTATTCAAGGGCGGCCCTGCCGCCTACGCCGGCAATATCGCCGCAATCCGCAAGTCCGCCGAGCGGGCGCGCGGCGAATCGGTGTGAGACGCGAATGATTGCTCGCTATTCCCGTCCCGAAATGGCCGCTCTTTGGGAGCCGCAGAGCAAGTTTCGCATCTGGTTCGAGATTGAAGCCTATGCCTGCGACGCGCTCGCCGAACTCGGCGTCATCCCCAAGGCGGCGGCGAAGACGATTTGGGAGAAGGGCGGCAAACTCAAATTCGACGTGGCACGGATCGAAGCGATCGAGGAAGAGACGAAGCACGACGTAATCGCCTTCTTGACCTATCTCGCCGAGTCGATCGGACCCGAAGCGCGTTTTCTGCATCAGGGAATGACCTCCTCCGACCTGCTCGACACCTGCCTCGCCGTGCAGCTTTCCCGTGCCGCCGACATTCTCATCGCCGATGTCGACGCGGTTCGCGCCGCGCTGAAGCGCCGCGCTTTCGAGCATAAATTCACGCCGATGATCGGCCGCTCGCATGGCGTTCATGCCGAGCCCGTGACGTTCGGCCTGAAACTCGCGCAGGCTTACGCGGAATTCGGCCGCAGCCGGGCGCGGCTCGTTGCGGCGAAGAACGAGATCGCGACCTGCGCCATTTCCGGCGCGGTCGGCACGTTCGCCAA
>JASHUD010000189.1 GCA_030040215.1 Methylovirgula sp. | reverse complement strand
TTGATGGCGGTGACGAGGATTAGCTTGCTCTTCGCCCGTTTCTTGGCGCGCTCGTGTGCGTCGGCGAGGAAATGCAAATCTACTTTGCCGATATATTTGCCATAGGGCTGGATTGCTTCGGCCGGAACGCCGGCGCGCTCGGCGATCGTGAGAATCGGCTCGAGTTTGGCGGCACGGGCAATCTCGATGTCGGTCGGCATAGACGCAATCCTCGTGGTTGGGCCGCTGCGGGCGCGGCCGCGCCAGAACGCAATGTAGATTAAAAGTTCTCGCCCGGCGTGGCGAGGTCCTGCCGTCACCGCGGAAAAAGGTCAAGACCCGACGGGCGCGCTTCCCGGCATCGGCCAATTTCTCTACGTCGTCGGTGCCGGAACGATCTTGAAAATGGTTTGCTTAGTAATTGAGGTTGCACGTAAAACCGGCGCGGCTCATGGGGCGAGCGCCGCCAGGATGCGCGCCCAGCTGCGCGCGCCCTTGTGGAAGGAGGAAAGCTCGTATTTCTCGTTCGGCGAATGGATCCGGTCGTCATCGAGGGCGAACCCGACCATCAATGTATCCATGCCGAGATCGCGTTTGAAGGAGCCGACGATCGGGATCGAGCCGCCGCAGCCGGCGAGCACGGCGTCTTTGCCCCATTCTTCGCTGAGCGCCTTGCGCGCTTTGCTGAGCGCCGGAGAAGCGATCGGCAATTGCCGCGCACCCGAGGCGCCGTGCGAAATGAATTCGGCGCGGCAATCGGCCGGCAGCCGCGCTTTTACGAAGCTGCGGAAACTCGCGACGATTTTTTCCGGATCTTGCGCGCCGACGAGGCGGAAGGAGAATTTGGCGCGCGCTTCCGCCGGCAACACGGTCTTCGAACCTTCGCCGGTATAGCCGCCGAGGATCCCGTTGACGTCGCAGGTCGGCCGCGACCAAATCATTTCGAGAACGCTGCGTCCGGTTTCGCCGGCCGGCACGGAAAGCCCGACCTCTTCGAGAAAATGCCTGCCGTCGAACGGCAGTTTGCGCCATTGTTCGGCGATTTCTTCCGGCAGTTCCGTCACGCCTTCGTAAAAGCCGGGCAGGGCGACGCGGCCCGCCTCGTTGTGCAGATCGGCAATGATCAAAGCGAGCACGTGGATGGGGTTGATCGCCGGGCCGCCGAACATCCCGGAATGAAGATCGCGGTCGGCGCCGCGAAGAACCACCTCTTCGAGCACCAGACCGCGCAGCATGACGCTGATTGCCGGCGTCTGCCGGTCCCACATGCCGGTGTCGCAGGCAAGCGCGATATCGGCTTTGAGTTCGGCGCGATTTTCGGCGAGGAAAGCCGGCAGCGAAGGCGAACCCGTCTCTTCCTCGCCTTCCAATAGGATGGTGACGGAGCAGGGCAGGCCGCCGGATTCCTGGAAAGCCCGGCAGGCTTCGACGAAGGTCATGAGCTGGCCCTTATCGTCGGATGCGCCGCGCCCGACGATGCGCTTGCCTTCCGGCGTTTCGACCAAACGCGCTTCGAATGGCGGACTATCCCAAAGCTCGACGGGATCGGGCGGCTGCACATCGTAGTGGCCGTAGAAGAGCACATGCGGAGTATTGGCGCGCGTCGCCTTGGCCACCACCATCGGATGGCCCGTCGTCGGACGCACCGATGCCTCGAAGCCAAGGCCCCGCAGCTCGGCGACGAGCCATTCGGCCGTCCGTTCGACCTCGCGCACGTAGGCCGGATCGGTCGAGATCGTAGGGATCGCCAGCAACGCAAAAAGCCGGGCGAGCGCCGCGTCGAGATTGGCATCGATCTTGGCCAGCGCCGCGTCGAGTCGGGCCATTCCGCGTCCCTTCCGGAATCAGGCCCTTTCTTTATCGCGGCGGACGAAGTGGCGCAAAGGCGGCAAGAAAAAGCCGGCCCGAGGCCGGCCTTTTCGGCGTCTGAGACTGCTCAGAAAATCTGCCGGAAAATCCAGTAGAGGCTGGCGGAAAGCAGGACGGCGCAAGGCAGCGTCAGCACCCAGGCCGTGGCGATGTTGCGCAGGGTGGCAAGTTGCAGCCCCGAGCCGTTTGCCGCCATCGTGCCGGCGACGCCCGAGGAGAGAACGTGGGTTGTCGAAACCGGCAGACCGAAATTGTCGGCCGCGAAAATGGTGCCCATGGCGACGAGTTCGGCGGCGGCGCCTTGGCCATAGGTCAAATGCTCTTTGCCGATCTTCTCGCCCACCGTGACGACGATGCGCTTCCAGCCGATCATCGTGCCGAGCCCCAAGGCAAGCGCGACGCAGATCTTCACCCATATTGGAATGAATTTCGTCGAAAGATCGAGTTCCTTCTTATACGCGGAGAGCGTTTTCACTTGCGCCGGCGTCAGGTCGGCGGCGTGGTCCTTGGAAAGTACGCGGACCGCCTCGGAAGCGAGATACATATCGTTGCGCGTGTTGGCGACCTGGTCGGCCGGCACTTTGCTCAGCGAGCTATAACCTCCGACCTCTTTGGCAATACTTTGGATGAGTACCGCGAGCGAGGGATAGGTGCCTTCGTTAAGTTCGTGGCGGGCGATGTAATCGGTGACGGCGGGGCGCGGATCGCCGAGCACATCGTAGCCCGCGGCCTTTGTTTCCACGACCTTCGCGGCGGCATCGGAGGCGGCAATGAAGGTTTGCACGTGATGCGCGGGCACGGCGCGATTGAGCGCGTAGGCGGTGGGCACCGTGCCGATCAGGATCAGCATGATGAGGCCCATGCCCTTCTGCCCGTCGTTCGAGCCGTGCGCGAAGGACACGCCCGTGCAGGTCAGGATCAGAAGGCCGCGCACCCAGGGCGGCGGCGCGGCGTTGCCCTTCGGCTCTTTGTAAAGTTCGGGCTTGCGGATCACCGCCTTGAAGATCAACAACAGCAATGCCGCGCAGATGAACCCGACGATGGGCGAGAACAGCAGCGCATAGCCGATCTCGGTCGCTTTGCCCCAATCGACGCCGGAAGTGCCGTCGCGGCCGCGCATCAGGGCATTGGCGACGCCGACCCCGATGATCGAGCCGATCAACGTATGCGAGCTCGACGCCGGCAGGCCCAGCCACCACGTGCCGAGATTCCAGATGATGGCGGCAATCAGCATGGCGAAGACCATGGCAAATCCCGCCTGCGAGCCGACCTGAAGAATGAGTTCGACCGGCAGTAGAGAGACGATGCCGAAAGCAACCGCGCCGGTCGACCAGAGCACGCCCAAAAAATTGAAACAGCCGGACCATACCACGGCGATCGGGGCAGGTAGCGAATGGGTGTAAATGACGGTCGCCACCGCGTTCGCCGTGTCATGGAAGCCATTGACGAATTCGAAGCTCAGCGCGATCACCAACGCAACGCCAAGCAGGAAAAAGGGAACGAGGCTTTTGACCGCCGTGCCGGTCGCCTCGACGTCGCTGTGAATGCTGTAGGCTGCGAAGAACAGACCGCAGCCCACGATCGCCAGAAAGACGAGGACGGCCCGTATATCGAGGGGATGATCGAGCTGAGGCTTCGGGCTCTCGGCCGGCAATACGTCAACGGAAGAAAGGGAAGTCATGGACGCGTCTCCTGAGGACGCGTTAACCAAGCCGAGGTCGATTGCAGTTTTGTGACAGCGTGCCCCCGGGCTGAAACGGCGCGTGGCTGGCTTAGCCGTTGTCGGCGTTGCGCTATCGGGTGCAAATCGCGGCGTGGAGGAAATTGCAATTTTTCAGTGCTGTTGCCGAAAAGACAGAACAGGGATGCGGATCAGAAGCGATTTTTGGGTTGCGGCCTATCTGCGCCGGTGCGCGACGGCCGGCGTCAGCGCGGTGCTGCGCCGCCGCGGCGCGGCGGAAGCAGGGGCGATTTTTGTCAAGATCGACCGGCTCGACGGCAGCGGCGCGTTGTACGGCCCGGCGCCGCAGAGCGAGGTGGGAAGCGGCGAGCGGCGCTTCGGCCGGCTTCACGCCGCCGACTGGATCGATACGGCGGCCGCCGACGACCGGCTCAGGCGCGAGATCGCCTTCGATGTCGATCTTTGGATTGTCGAAGTCGAAGACCGGCTTGGCCGGACCTTTCTCGAAACGGCGTGAGCCGCCCGGAGCGCCGCAATTTGCTTCGCGCCGGAGCGGCGTTGATCCGGCGTTAACCAGTTGGACTCCAGTCTGCGCGGCAAGCGAAACAATCGGGTCGCGCGTGGGGGTCCAATGGGGGAACTGGTTGCCTTCCGGCCGCGGGAGTGCGGTTCGCGGTCTCGTCCGGCGTGCAGCGATATCGCCGACGGCGCCGAAATTCTGTTTTTTACCGGCGTGCGCTTCGCGCGGTTCGACGATTACACCAAGCCGCCAAAGCGAAAGCGCAATGCGGCGCGCCGCCGCGCGCCGCCGCCTGCCGAACGCGCCGAGCGCTAAGCTCAGTCGCGCGCCACGGTCTCGGTCGAACAGGAGATCGAAGTTGCGCGCGCTTCCGCGTCGGCGCGCTCGCTGGGAAACGCGGCAAGCGCATTGACCAGCACGAACCCCTTCTTATCGGGCGCCACGAGCCGCAATTCCTGCAAGGGTTCGTTCTCGTCATCCTCGTCGCTTGCCTCGACCGCCTCGAGTTGCGGTTGCGTCATGATGCGGACCTCGATGCTGCCGTGCAGCGCCGCCTGGTCGGTCATGGAATAGAAAACGCGTCCGTCTCGCGTCCGAAACGAGAGAGTAAGAAGCCCCGGATCTTCGATGTCGGCATGGACGTGCAAAGGTCCGTTGGAGAGATCGTAAAGGCAGACGGCCTGCGCCAAAGCCGGATCCTCGAAGGGCGTCATCTCGTGACCGGGCAGCGCTTGCGGCAGCAGCGTCATCTGCCCCGGCCTGGCGAGCGCGGCAAGCCGCGCGTAGGCGTCGCGCGGGGCGATTTCCGGCATTGCCAGGATCGAGGCAAGATGCACGCCGGCGGCGACGAACACAATGCCCAACAGCGAAAGCAACAGACCGAACGGCCGGGCGAAGAAGTTCATGCGCAGCGGCCTCTGGCGATTTTCGGCATCGCGCTTGCGTCCGCCTTGGCGGTGCCGAAGTCGAGCAGCGTATCGTAGAGCCGCAGCATCAAGATGAAGGGCTGCGCCTTGCCGAGCGGCAGCCAATTGCCGGGCCTGGCTTGGCGCGCGACGGTGATGTCGAACGTGCCGTCGGCGGCGCGCACCAGTTCCGCCGAGGTAAAGCCGAAACGCTTGGCGGGATTATCGATGAGAAATCCGCGCCGCGAGAGAAGCGTCAAAGTCCAATAGCGGGTCGGCGCGACGGAACCGCTCACCGCATAGTCGCAGCGCGGCAACAGCGGCGCGCCGCTGCTGTCGGTACGGGCGATAAACGTCAATCCTTCGGCGCTGCCGAGCGGCAATTCGGCGCTGCGCGCCTCAATGGCCCGCGTGTAGGGATCGCTGTCGAGGGATCCGCTTTTTGGGACCGTCGTCCATGGGCCGACGCTCACCACATTGAACACCGGCCCGCGCTGCAGAACGCGATAGGTGACGACAAAGCCGAGCGCGGTTCCGGCCAGCACGATCACGAGGAATCTGAAAAGGTTCAGCACGTCATTTGGCCTGCGCGGTCCGCCGCGTTCAAGGATGAGGCGCGCCGCTGTCCGCGGCGCCCAGACGTTGGCTTTCGATCGACTTCGCCGCCTCTTCGATCGTCGCCAGCACGTCGGCCGAACGGCGTGACAGGCTGGGCGGCTTCTGCGGCGCGTCCGCGGCGGCGACGCTGGGCGTCGCTGGCGGAGTTGGCGGAGCAGGGCTCGGTAGCTGGTCTCCGGGCAGCGGCTTCAAGTCGATGCCTTGATGCGCATATTGCATGATCTCGTGCCACGTGGCGGCGGGCAACGAGCCGCCGGTCATTTTGTTGGTCGGAGTATCGTCGTCGTTGCCGAACCATATGATGCCGACGTAATTGCCGGTATAGCCGTCGAACCACGCGTCCTTGAATCCGTTCGTCGTGCCGGTCTTGCCGGCGGCGTCAATGCCGTCGAGCATCGCCCGGCGCCCGGTCCCGTCTTCGACGACATGTTTCATCATCGAGATCATGTCGAGGATCGGTCCCGGAGCAAAGATCTGCTGCGGCGGCGGGTTATCGCGGTCGTGGCTGTAGATCAGGTCGCCGCGGCTATTATAGATCTCGACCGCGGCGAAGGGATGGATGCGTTTGCCGCCGTTGGCGAAGGTCGCGTAGGCGCCGGCCATGTCCATGGCGGTGACTTCGTCGGCCCCGATCGGCAGCGATACGGTGTCGATCAAGGGCGTCGAAATACCCATTTTTCGCGCCGTCTCGACGATCTTGGCGCGGCCGCGCTTGGCCGCCTCGAAGACGTTGTTGTGGCCGGGAACGGAATAGATCTCGCCGATGTCGATCGACAGGCGGACGGCCACGCTGTTCAGCGAATGGGTCAAGGCGCCGACGAGCGGGATTCTGCCGACGTAGGTGTTGCCGAAATTGTGCGGACACCAGTTGCCGAGGCAAATCGGCTCGTCCACGACGATCGTATCGGGATGGAATTTTCCGGTCAGCAGCGCGGTCAGATAGACGAACGGCTTGAACGAGGAACCCGGCTGGCGCGCCGCCAAGGCGCGGTTGAACTGGCTCACGCCGTAATCCGTGCCGCCGACGATCGTGCGCACCGCGCCGTTCGACGGATCGAGAATGACCATCGCCGATTCCTTGACGTGGTAGCCCTGGCCATATTCGATCAATTGATTGTTGATCGTCTGATCGGCGAACTTCTGAAGATTGGAATCGAGCGCGGTACGCACCGTCAGGACGCGATCGTTGCCGAGCTTTCCTTCTTCGGCGAGCTGGTGCACTTCGTCGTAAGCCCAATCGAGATACCAATTCGGCGCATCCTCGTCGCCGTTATGCGCGATCGGCGTCGCCGGGTTGCGCACCGCGGCGTAGATCTGCCCCTGCGTCAGATAGCCGGCGTCGACCAGATTGTTGAGGACGTCGTTGGCGCGGGCGCGAGCCGCCGGCAAGTTGACGTGCGGCGCGTATTTTTCCGGCGCCTTGAAGAGCCCGGCGAGCATCGCCGCCTCGGCGAGCGTCACGTCGCGAACCGATTTGCCGAAGTAAAATTCCGAAGCGGCCTGCACGCCGAACGTGCCGCCGCCCATATACGTGCGGTCGAGATAGAGCTGAAGAATCTCGCGCTTCGACAGATGGCCTTCGAGCCAGAGCGCGAGATAGGCTTCCTTGATCTTGCGCGTCAGCGTGCGCTGGTTGGAAAGGAAGATGTTCTTGGCCAATTGCTGGGTGATCGAGGAACCGCCCTGCACGACGCCGTTGGCGCGCGCATCGACGGTCAAGGCACGAAACACGCCGATGAAATCGATTCCGACATGTTCGAAGAACCGCCGGTCCTCGGTGGCGATCACCGCGTCGATCAGATATTTCGGCATCTGCTCGAGCGGCACGGAATCGTCGTGTTTGATGCCGCGCCGGCCGACCTCCTGGCCGTATCGGTCGAGAAAGGTGACGGCGAGATCCTCTTTCTTCAGCCAGTTGTCGGAAGTCTCCTGAAAAGCCGGGATGGCCAGAAACAGGGCGACGAATGCGCCGGCGAGCGCGATGTTCGAGCCTTCGCAAGCAAGCTCGATCAGCAGACGGCGCCAGCCCGACACGTGAAACCGGTCCATCCAAGCGGCGAACGCCGCATAGGACGCGCGCGCCCGGTCCTTGGAATCGTAGAGCGAAGAGTCGATAAAAGCGTCGAGGGCGAGCAGGGCGCGCGCCGTCTGCTTGTAGAAGCGCGACGATCGCAGCCGCTGGAACCATCCGCTCGGCGTATCGGCCACGTGCTTTTCCTCTGCCTCGCCCGGCCAACCGGCCCGCGTCGTTGGCCAATGAGCAAGGGGCGGCAATATTTGCAATTTTATGGCCTATCCACAATCCTTGCGATAACAATGGCGGCGTCGCGGCCATAGGATTGCCGGGCAAGCGGAGCCGCATGAGCAACCGACCGACGCTTTCCCCTACGAAGCAAGACCGACCCTTCTGGGAGTCGAAGCCGCTCGAGGCGCTCGACGCCGCGGAATGGGAGAGCCTTTGCGATGGCTGCGGGCGCTGCTGCCTCGTCAAGCTTGAGGATGAGGATAGCGGGGCGGTGCATTTCACCGACATCGCTTGCCGGCTTTTCAATGCCGCGACCTGCCGCTGCGCCGATTACGCGCACCGCCGGCGCCGCGTCCGCGACTGCCTGAAGCTTACGCCGGATCTGGCCCAGGCGCTTGCTTGGCTGCCGCCTACCTGCGCCTACCGGCTGCGCGCCGAAGGCAAACCGCTTGCCTGGTGGCATCCGCTTGTCTCCGGCTCGGCCGAGACGGTGCACACCGCCGGCATCTCCGTGCGCGGACGCGTCGCGGCTTCGGAGCGGGAAGTCAAGCTCGACGACTATCCCGACCATATCGTGCGCTGGCCGACAAAAGCGCCGCGCCGCGCAAAGCGCTCGCCAGCCTGATTTTCGCCGCCTGGCGCAAGTTTTGGTTTACGATAGGCAAACGAAACGGGCGCTCGGGTTCGGCGCCGGGCCGTCCACATAACCAGTTGAATTGCCAGATAGAACTTTGCCACTACGCGGTATTTTACTGGGCCCGCCCGGCTTAGCCGGGTGCAAGCCGGAGGTCTATGAGGTTGCTCTAGCAAAGTCTTTACCGGTCTCGGCCTTTCCTAGCGGCAATCGGATGGGAATCCCGCGATGTCGCCCAGGCTCGGTTCGATACTGCATGGCTTTTGCGCGCCGCTTCGGTGGGCGCGGAGAAACGCGCCGCGGGGTTCGAAAATCGCCGCGCTGTTGCCGCGGTTTACCGCCGACCGGCGCGCCAACGTGGCCATCACGTTCGCTTTGGTCCTCGTGCCGATCACTTTCGCGGCGGGAATGGGCGTCGATTACACGACGGCGGCGCGGCGCCAGACGATGATGGACGCCGCCGCCGACGCCGCGGCGCTCGCCGCGGTGACGCCGGCGATGCTTTCGGAGACGGAAGCCGAGGCGCAGACGGCCGCGGAGAATATGTTCAATGCACAAGCCTCGACCATTTCGGGTGTGAGCTCGATCAGCTTGACCGCCACTGTGACGCAAACCACGTCAAACAAGAGCGTCACGCAAACCGCGGTCATCACCTATACGGCCCAATCCGCGACGGCGTTCGCCGGCGTCATCGGGCAAAAGTACATCAAGATCGCCGGCAGTTCGACGGCAACCGCGTCGACCGCGCCGAACATCAACTTCTATGTGCTCGCCGACTCTTCGCCGTCCATGGCGATCCCCGCCACGACCACGGGTATCAACGCGATGATGACCGCCACGGCCGGTTCGCCCGTAAGCGGCACGAATGAAGGCGGATGCGCCTTCGCCTGCCACGAATCCGATCCTGCGTACGATAATCTCGGAAATCCAAACGGCGAGGACAATTATACGCTCGCCCGCAACCTGGGCATAACATTGCGGATCGATAATCTGACGACGGCGATCGAGAATCTCGCGAGCACGGCCTCTACGACAGCGACGTCGAACAAAGCCACCTATGAGTTGGCGATCTACACATTCGACACCAATGCCAGCCAGTCTTCGGGGAAGGGAGGCGGATGTACCTACGGTTCGCCGCTCAATACGATCGCGGGGTTGACGTCCAACATGACGACCGCGCAGAACGACGCCTCCAACATTACGATGCTGGAGGTCTATAACAATAGCGGCCTGCTGACCTCGACCTGCAACGATTCGGACGGCGATACCGACATCGACGATGCGCTCACCGGAATCAACAGCATCATGCCGACTCCCGGGAACGGCACCACCAAAAGCGGTGACAGCCCGCAAGAAGTCCTGTTCTTCGTAACCGACGGAGTCGAGGACTATATGAACGACGGCACCCGCCAAATATCTCTTCTGAACACGGCCAATTGCACCACCATCAAGAACCGGGTGAGCAGTAACGGGCTGCCGATCCGGATCGCGGTGCTCTACCTGGACTATTTACCGTTACCGAGCAATGCCTTCTACACGGCCAACGTCGAGCCGTTTCAACCGAACATCGGAACGACCCTGCAAAGTTGCGCATCGCCAGGACTTTACCAGGAGGTGACGACCGACCAGGATATTTCGACGGCGTTGAACACGCTGTTCATCAATGCCGTGAACAGCGCGCATCTCACGCAGTGAGCGTGGCTCAGGAAGATCCCGTGTAACTGATCGAATTCGTGAGCCGCGGGCTCATATAGATCTGGTTCGAGATCGGGATCGTGCCGATGATCTTGTAGCCGAGCACGGGCGTGTAGCTGTAGGTGACTTGCCCGTAGATGTAATAGCTTGCCGTGCTGCTCGTTTGCACGAGCGCACTTGGCAGAGTGAAGTTGGAGGCGGGAGTACTGCAAGTCATCGTACCGCTGCTGCTCAGCGTCCCGGTCCAAACCATGGTCGCCTTACTGCTCACCGTGTCGATTTCTGAAACGGTGATAGAGAGATTGCTCGACGAATAAGGAGCGATGACCTGCGCCGAAGCGGCGAGCACCGTGTTCAACGTCGAGCAGGACACGGTCGAATATTGGGTGACGAGATCGGTCACGATGCGCGTGGTGACGGTCACTTTGCGGCTGATCTCGATCGCTTGGCCGACCTGCGCCACGCCGACGAAGACGAACAGCATCAGCGGCAGAATGATGGCGAATTCGACTGCGGCGATGGCGCGGTCGTTGCCGATAAAACTCCGCGGCAGCCGGTGCGGGGCGCGTTTCATCAGGGCTCTTCCTTGAATACGGAGGTCGCCATCAAGAGGTGATTGCCGTTCGGCAGGTTTGATAGGCCGAAGCCGAGCAGGTTGCCGAACACCGGCCACTGATACATGACCTGCAGCACCACGATGCTGCCCGGATTTCCCGGGTTATAGGACCAAGTATTGGTCACCTGACCGTTCGAACCGAAGGTCAAGGTCGGCGCGGCGGGGCTGGCGTCCGCGAACGTGTCCGCCGTCTGCATGTTGATCATCAGATTGCTGCAGTTGAACAAGGCGTGAAGATAGCCGCACACGTCAGTTGCGAACTGCGCCTGCGTCGTGCCGTCGTTTGTCGCCTGCCCGGTCAGCACCAGGCGGCCGGCTTTCTCGACCGCGGTTTCGAGTTCCTCTTGCGCCATGAGCAGGATGGCGGCCTGCAGCGCGGCA
>JASHUD010000188.1 GCA_030040215.1 Methylovirgula sp. | reverse complement strand
CGTACGGCGACCGCTTCTGCCTTGTTCTCATCCGCCGCGCTGTCGCTTGCCGTCATCATAACCTCCCGATCCTTCGATCGGGTGAGGCGTAAGCTTGACTGGTAATTTGGTCTGAAGGCGGCATCGGGCGCGCTGAATATTTTCCTACGCGCCAGACTCCGGAACGCTTGTCGATACCGCGGCGTTTTCGTTGCGGGAAATAGGAGGAACGGCATGGCAAAGATCAATCGCGTTCTCATCGGCGAGGCGCTCGTCGGCGACGGCAACGAAGTGGCGCATATCGACCTCGTCATCGGGCCGCGAGGAAGCCCCGCGGAAACGGCCTTCTGCACTACGCTGACCAATCAAAAGCGCGGCGATAACGGGCTGCTCGCGCTTGTCGCGCCCAACTTGATGGCCAAGCCGGCGACGGTGATGTTCAACAAGGTCGAGATCAAGGACGGAAATCAAGCGACCCAGATGTTCGGTCCCGCGCAACGCGGCGTCGCGAAAGCCGTGGTGGATTCCGTCAAGGCTGGCGTGATCCCCAAGGCCGAGGTCGAAGATCTCTTCATCTGCGTCGGCGTTTTCATCCATTGGGCCGCCAAGGACAATGCGAAGATCCAGGATTGGAATTATCAGGCGACAAAATTGGCGATCTCCCGCGCCGTGAATGGCGAACCGCGCATCGACGACATCATCTCCAAAGAGGAAGGGACGCTGCATCCGCTGGCCGCGCACGCTTAAGGATTAGGAGCTCGAGTCTACCCTCTCCCCATTCGCTCCGCTCATGGGGCGAGGAGGTGGCACTCCCCCGCAGGAAGAAGGACCTCGTTCTTTTGAGGAGCGCAGCGACGACGCAATCCGGAGCCATACGGACGAAGCGATCGCGCGAAGACTCCCTCTCCCCGCTTGCGGGGAGAGGGTTAGGGTGAGGGGCCGGGGGATTTGCTTCCATGTGTCATGTCTATTCCACCGCCTTGCCGGCGCGGCCCGCCAGATCCTGAATGAATTGCCAGGCGGTGCGGCCGTTGCGCGAGCCGCGCGTCGTCGCCCATTCGAGCGCTTCGGCTTCGAGCGCGGCAGGATCGAGATCGATGCCGAAATGCCGCGCGTAACCGGCGACCATGGCGAGATAGTCCTCCTGGCTGCATTTGTGGAAGCCGAGCCATAGACCGAAACGATCGGAGAGCGCGACCTTTTCGTCCACCGCCTCGCCGGGATTGATCGCGGTCGAGCGTTCGTTTTCGATCATGTCGCGCGGCAGCAGATGGCGGCGGTTCGAGGTCGCATAGAAGAGGACATTCGCCGGGCGGCCTTCGATGCCGCCTTCGAGCACCGCTTTCAGCGATTTGTAGTTCGTATCTTCGGCGTCGAACGAAAGATCGTCGCAGAACAGCAGGAAGCGATGCGCGGATTCGCGCAGCAACGCCATCAGTCGCGGCAGGCTCTCGATGTCCTCGCGATGGATCTCGATCAGCTTTAGCGGTCGGATGCCGGGCGTGCCGGCGAGCCGTACGTTGATCTGCGCGTGCACGGCCTTGACGAGCGACGACTTGCCCATGCCGCGCGTCCCCCAGAGGAGCGCGTTATTGGCCGCAAAACCGCGCGCGAAACGCTCCGTGTTCTCCGCCAGAATGTCGCGTACGCGATCGATGCCGCGCAGCAGCGCGAGTTCGACGCGGTTGACGTTGGCGACGGGCGAAAGCGCGCCCCGCTCGGCGTGCCAGATAAACGCGTCGGCCGAATCGAAATCCGGAGCCGGCGCGCTTTCCGGCGCGATACGCTCCAAGGCTCGGGCGATCCGCAGCAGAGCCTCGGCCGCGCCCGGCGCGGCGAGCGCCGCGAGAATGTCTTTATCCTGGCTGGTCATCGTCGTCTCGCAAGATGATTCCCGATGTAACCAGTCGGACAGCCGCCGTCCAGACGGCGCAATCGCTTGCCACGCTGGCGGATTTGCCGTTCAACGCGACCTGCCGCCGGCATTGCTTTCGTGCCCGCGCCCGTTATAGTCCGCCCGCAATCCGAGGGTTTGAGAGACCCGCCAAGGAGTAGATCGGTGTTCACCCCGGCTTTCGCTCAGGCCGCTGGCTCCGCTTCCGGCGGAGCGGGCGACGTGCTCGTTCAATTCGCGCCGTTCGCGATCATCATCGCCATCATGTATTTCCTGATCATGCGGCCGCAGCAGAGAAAGGCGCGCGACCATGCCGAACTCATCAAGAACGTCCGCCGCGGCGACACGATCGTGATGACCGGCGGCCTCATCGGCAAGGTGACGCGGGTCGTCGACGACGCGGAGGTCGAGATGGAGATCGCGCCGAACGTGAAAGTGCGGGTGGCGCGCACGATGATCTCCGACGTGCGCGCCAAGGGCGAGCCAGTGAAAGATGCGGCCGGATAGAAGCGGCGCGGTTGCTAATTGAGATGATGGATTGCCCATGCTGCGCTTCGCGACCTGGAAAATCGTAGCGATCTTGTCGATGACTGCATTCGCGTTGCTGATCATCGTCCCCAGCCTGTTGCCACCCAGCGCGCGCGCCGCGCTTGTCGACCATCTGTCGGGCGTTATCCCGGTGCGTACGATCGTGCTCGGCCTCGACCTGCAAGGCGGCTCGCATGTGCTGCTTGAGGTCGATTCCAACGAAGTGATCAAGAGCGAGGTCCAGAACTTGCGCGACGACGCGCGCCGCCTGCTGCGCGAGGAAAGGATCCCGATCACCGGCGGCATCGGTGTTCTGCCGCGCGGCATTCAATTGCACGTCAATCCCGAAGAGCGCGACAAGCTCCTGCCAAAACTGCAACAGCTGGCGACGCCGATCGGCAATCCGCTGCTGCGCGGCTCGGCCTCGCAGGCGCTTTACGTGAATGACATGGGCAACGGCACGGTCCAGATTCTCGTAACCGACGCGGCGATTACCGACCGTATCCGGCGCGCCGTCGACCAGTCGATCGAGGTTCTCCGCCGCCGCGTCGACGCGTTGGGCACCACCGAACCCAATATCCAACGCCAAGGCAACGACCGCATTCTCGTCGAAGTGCCGGGCCTGCAGAACCCCGAGAAACTCAAGGAAATCCTCGGCACCACCGCCAAGCTCGAATTCCGCCTGATCGCCAATCAGGGCGAAGATCAGAGTAATTACGAGATGCTCGATCAGACCGACCAGCCGGGCAAATTGCCGGTCGAAAAGCAGGTGATGGTGCAAGGCGAGGATTTGACCGACGCGCAGCCGGGTTTCGATCAGCGCACCGGCGAGCCGGTCGTCAACTTCCGCTTCAACATCCGCGGCGGCCAGCGTTTCGGCGAGGTCACCTCGGAGAATGTCGGGCGCCTGTTCGCCATCGTCCTCGACGGCAAGGTGATTTCCGCGCCGCGTATCCTCGGCCCGATCACCGGCGGTTCGGGGCAGATCTCCGGGCATTTTACGGTCGAGTCGGCGAACAACCTGGCGATTCTGCTGCGCGCCGGCGCGTTGCCCGCCAAATTGACGATCGTCGAAGAACGCACCATTGGCCCCGGGCTCGGGCAGGATTCGATCGAAGCGGGCAAGCGCGCCGCCTTCGTCGGCGCCGGGTTGGTTCTCTTCTACATGCTGATCACTTACGGCACGTTCGGCATTTTCGCCGACATTGCGCTCTTGGTGCACATCGCGATTATTTTCGCGGCGCTGATTCTGCTTGGCGCAACGCTTACTTTGCCGGGCATCGCCGGCATCGTGCTGACGATCGGCATGGCGGTCGATTCGAACGTGCTCATCTACGAGCGCATCCGTGAAGAGAGTCACGCCGGTCGCTCGATCATCTCGTCGCTTGACGCGGGCTTCAAGCGCGCTTTCGCGACGATCGTCGATTCAAACGTAACGATGTTCGTCGCCGCCGCGATCCTTTACTTCCTCGGCTCCGGCCCGGTGCGCGGCTTCGCCGTGTCGCTGGCGATCGGCATCTTAACGACCATCGTCACCGCGGTGACCATGACGCGCATGATGATTGCGCTCTGGTATCAATATGCCCGTCCAAACAAGCTGCCGATCTGATTCGGGGTTCGTATGAAACTTCTGCGCCTCGCCCCGGAGAATACGAAGTTCCCGTTCATGCGCTTCCGGCGCGTGAGCTATCCGTTCTCGGCGGTGATGTCGATCGTCTCCGTCGTGCTGTTCCTGACGCTCGGTATGAATTTCGGCATCGATTTTGCCGGCGGCACGCTGATGGAGCTGCGCGCCAAGTCGGGGCACGCCGACATCGCCGCGGTACGCGCCGAGATGCGCAAGCTGACCTCGGGCGACGTCGAGGTGCAGGGTTTTGGCACGCCATCCGACCTGGTCGTGCGCTTCGGCGTTCCTAAAGAAAAGGCCAGCGCGCAGGAGACGACCGTCGCCAACATCAAGCAGGCGCTCGGCAAGGACTATGATTTCCGCCGCGTCGAGGTGGTCGGTCCGCGCGTCTCCGGCGAACTCGTGCAATCGGGCACGCTCGGCGTGGTGATCGCGATCATCGCGGTGCTCTGCTATCTCTGGTTCCGGTTCGAGTGGCAATTCGCCATCGGCGCGATCATCGCGACGATGCACGATCTCTTGCTCACGGTCGGCTTCTTCGCGATCACGCGGCTCGAGTTCAACACGACGTCGATCGCGGCGATCCTGACGATCGTCGGCTATTCGCTCAACGAGACGGTAGTCGTGCTCGACCGAATTCGCGAGATGCTGAAAAAATATCGGCGCATGCCTACCGATCAATTGATCGACGTTTCGGTCAACGCCGTTCTGCCGCGCACCATCATGACGGCGACCACCGTGTTCCTCGCGCTGCTGTCGCTGGTCGTGTTCGGCGGAGAGGTGATCCGTTCCTTCTCGCTCGCCATGATCTGGGGCATTTGCGTTGCGACCTATTCGTCGGTGTTCATCTGTTCGCCAATGCTGATCTACCTGGGTCTGCGCAACAACAGCGCCGTAGCGCCGCCGGAACCGACCAGCAAAGAGGTGAAGCCCGCGGCTGCGACGCCGGCTCAGCCGGTCGCGGCGGCAAAGAAGAAGGCGCGGGCCTAGGCGCATCGGCTTGACGCGCTTACCTCATTGCGAGGAGCGCAGATCCAAGAACGACTCGCTGGATTGCTTCGCTTCGCTCGCAATGACCGTTTTGGGGCGCCATGACCGCGAAATATTCCGGCTTTCTTCCCGGCAAGCACGCGATCGAAGGCTACGGTGCCGGCGGCTTTCGCTTCGCCGGCATGTCGCATCGCGGCTCGATCCTGGCGCTGCCTTCCGGCATTCGCGCCTGGGAGGCGGCCGCATTCGAGGACATCACGATTTCCTCGCTCGCGCCGGTCTTCGCGGAGGCGCGCGGCGAGATCGAGCATCTGCTCATCGGCACGGGCAGTGAGCTCCGGCCCATCGAGAGAAGTTTGCGCGAGAAGCTGCGCGACGCGGGCATTCGCGCCGAGCCGATGGCAACGGCGGCGGCGGCGCGCACCTATTCGGTGTTGCTCGCCGAGGATCGGCGTGTCGCCGCGGCGCTGCTCGCCGTGGCATGATGGCGGACATGGAACAGCTCGCGGCTGCCTATGCCCATTGCGACGCCCTGCTGAAGCGCGACGATCGCGATCGCTGGCTCGCAAGCTTGTTTCTGCCGTCGCGGTTTCGGCGACATGTGAACGCGCTCTATGCATTCAGCTTGGAAATCGCCCGCGTGCGACAGCTCGTCTCCGAGCCGACGCTCGGCGAAATCCGCTTCCAATGGTGGCGCGAGGCCCTGGCGGGCGAGGGGGCGCCCGCCCATCCCGTAGCCGCGGCACTGCTTGATAC
>JASHUD010000187.1 GCA_030040215.1 Methylovirgula sp. | reverse complement strand
GAACGCGCGCGGCAATCGTCAGCAGAAGATCGCGCTCGTCTTGCGTGGGGCCGGGACCCGTTAGAAGCACGGGTGGCGCGGAACGGCGGGTACGCAATAGTTCGATGCAATCGTTCATGTCCTCACCAAAATCGCCGCAAGATCGCTGCCCGAACGGGCCGCCACGAAAAGGTCCACTTCGCCCCTGAAGTCAACGTCGGGCTTGTCGCACGCGGGCACTTGCCTTCCCGCGCGCCGCAAGCGGATATGGCCAGAGATTCTACGGATGATGCCCAAAGCGCCGCGAACCCGTTCCGCCCGGATGGTACGGCTGATTGCGCTGGCCGTTGCGCTCGCCGTAGCCGGCGCGGCGCGCGCCGATCCGGCCGCCACCGCCATGGACATGGGAATCGCCCCGGTAATTCCGCCGGGCGGACTACTTGCACCGCGCAGCCATGCCGAACCGCGGGTCGACCGCAGCACCTTGCTGCTCTCCGCCTTTCTGAGCGCCTCCGACACCCAGCCGGTGCGCAGCGGATTGGTCTGGCGGGTCTTCGACGAAACGGCGCAGCCCGACGGTTCGCATCGGCTCGTCGCCCAGTCCACCGACGCCGCCCCGTCTCTTTCTCTGCCCGACGGCACTTATATCGTGCATGCGGCCATGGGGCTCGCCGGCATGACCAAGCGCGTCGTCATCGCCGGACAGCCGACGAGCGAACGGCTCGTTCTCAACGCCGGCGGCTTGCGGATCGTCGCGATGCTGGGCAATCAGCCGATCAATCCCGCCAAGCTGAAGATCTCGATCTATGTTCCCGAACGCAGCAATGCGGAGGCCAAGCTGATCCTCGGCAACGCCAAAGCGGGCGACGTCATCGGCTTGCCGGAGGGCAGCTATCACGTCGTCTCAACGCTGCTCGATACCACGGGGGTCGGCTCGCTCGGCCCGAACGGAGTAGCCAACGCAACGAATTCCGTGGTCAGCGCCGACCTGCGCGTCCAGGCCGGAAAGTTGACCGACGCGACGCTGCGCCACCGCGCCGCGGTCATGACGCTGAAGCTCGTCAGCAAGCCGGGCGGCGAAGCGCTCGCCAATTCCGCGTTCACGATCCTCACGCCGGGCGGCGACGTGATCCGCGAGCTGATCGGCGCATTTCCCTCCGTCGTCCTCGCCGAAGGCGAATACGTGGCAATCGCCCGCCACGACAGCCGCACGTTCCAGGCGACGTTCAAAGTCCAATCGACCCTGGATCGCGACGTCGAGATCCTCGCGCAATGATGGATGCGCGGGTAGCGTCTCGGTTTTAATTTCGGCAAAGAGCGGTGAACGGCTTTCCCCGCCTCGCGAGCCCAATGGCAAAGATGCGCCAAGAGCTGCCATTCAAGTGAGTGGTCAATAAGGACCGGACTGGCCGATAGCCGCCTGGCTGCTTTCCACCAGGAGCGTTACGAAGCGGTCGAGACCTATCCTGCGGGCGCCGTAGCTCACTACCCTAAATTGCCGAGGTTTTCGTCATCTGTGTGCTGGAAGCAACGAAGCCGTGCGAGGCGCCTGAATGCGTTGCGCAATGACGCGAAACATTTGCCCTTTTGCGTGTTTACCTCTTCAGAGGTGGGCATTTGCATCTGCTACCAATACCATTGCTGTCCGATACGGGTATGTGCCCTCGTTATGCAAAAGCCTTCGAAAGGAATCCGCGGCGCGTGGCGTCGGCGCCTTACGAGATTTCTCTACCTGCTGGGCTCCGGTCAGCCGGCTTCAAGCGCCGGCCGGCGGAGCGTCATCAACTCACCGAAGCCGGAATTCTGCAACACAACCGTCTGATACTGTAGTGCGACGTCGTTAACCGGCTGGAATTGCTCCATGCCAACGAGAGTTCGGAGGGGGCGCCTGCCTGCTTGCATCTCGATCAATTGGATGACGCGATCGACGACATCCTGCGAATTGGTGTCCACTGCCGCAAGCGTGTCCCGAATCTTGCGTGGGACCTCGGCCAGCGCACCATAGTCCGCGGCTCTGACCGGGTCGGTTACATCGGCAGCATTTGCGACGATGTCTGTGGGATAGGGGCCTGGCTCGACGATCACAGAGTCGATCCCGAGCTGAGAGAGCTCGTATCGGAGCGTCTCGGCGATCGCTTCGAGTGCGAACTTGGTGGCACAGTAAATACCCAGGGACGGCATAACCAGCCGCCCGGCAATGCTGCCGATATGGATCAGCAGACCGGACCGCCGTTCGCGCATGTGCGGCAATACCGCTCTGTTCACGCGCAGGACGCCGAAGAAATTCGTTTCGAACAGCCGTTTCGTCTGTTCGATCGTCGACGTTTCCGTTAGCGCCCAGCAGCTAATGCCGGCGTTGTTGACGACAACGTCGATGCGTCCGGCATCGCGCACAATGCGATCGACAGCTTCGTTTACCGATCGATCGTCGGTGACGTCGAGCTCGACAACGCCAAGCCGTAAATTCTCCTTCTGTCCCAACGCCTCCAAATCGGCCGCGTGCCGGCGATTGCGTCCCGTCACATCCCGCATCGAGGCAATCACCTGATAACCCCGGCGTGCCAATGCCACACTCGTCAGCCGTCCAAAGCCCGTGCTTGAGCCAGTCACTAAAACGACGCCCTTGTTGCTCATAAGTTGCTCCGTTCTGTGCGGGAAAGCGGCCGGCAAACGAGCTGGGAAGGAATCTCCGTCCTTCCCTGCCGACCTTGTTCTGCGGTCTCGAAATTGCCCAGCGAACCTCGAAATGGCGTTCGCTACGAGATTTGGAGCTGTCTTTTCCTGACGTTCCGCGGCGCGTCAGCGAGGATGAATTTCGCGGCGAGTTCACCGACCACCACGCAGGGCGCCATGGTGTTTCCGCTGGTTACCCGCGGAAACACCGAGGCGTCGGCAACGCGAAGGCCCTCAACTCCATGCACTCGGAGCCGACCGTTCACCACGGAGTTTGCGGGATCGCCGCCCATGCGCGCGGTTCCGGATTGGTGCCAGAACGTGCCGAGTCCGCGGCGCAGAAAAGCCTCGAGTTCCGAAGGCGACAAGCTGCCCGGTGCTATTTCGGCGGATCGAAACGCCGCCAAAGCTGGCTGGTTGCCGATGTC